>NZ_JALEXO010000236.1 GCF_022780145.1 Intestinibacter sp. | reverse complement strand
GCTTGTCCTACATGTTATAAGATATTTAAAGAAAACTTAGAAAATGTAGAAATAAGTATGGTATACGATTATATAGACGACAAACAACTTAAAAATATCGGAAATGGCAAATGTGTCGCTGTAGACGATCCATGCTCTGCGCGTTATGAAGTAGATTTGCAAGATAAGGTCAGAGAGATAAGTGAAAAATTAGGTTACAATTTAGAAGAATTAGACTACAATAAAAAAGAGACTACTTGCTGTGGATACGGAGGACTTACTTGTTTTTCTCATAGAGAATTGAGAGAAGATATAGTTCAAAGTAGAATAGACCAAAGCGATTTAGATTACATTACTTACTGTATTAACTGTAGAGATGCTTATTTAGGACAAAATAAAAATTCAAAACACATACTACAATTAATTTACGATTTTGAAGGTAAGAATAAAAAACCTAATTTATCAGAAAGAAGGTATAACAGAGTGCAACTTAAATTAGATTTACTAGGGAAATCAGATGAAAAGAATGACTACGAAGTAAACTTAATAATAAGCAAAGAATTAGAAGAAAAATTTGAAGAAAAACTTATTTTATTCAAAGATGTTTATGACACAATATCATATGCAGAAGCTAACAACGAAAAATTCTTCAATAAAAAGAACAATACATTTTTAGCTTATCGCACTATAAAAAATGTTACTTTCTGGGTTGAATATACAATAGAAGGTGACAAATATTTAGTACATAATGCTTACAGTCATAGAATGAAGATAGAGGCGGTGGATTAATATGCATGAAGGTTACGATAGTTTTTACGATTACGACAGCGAGTCAATGATTTGTGTAAAATGTAATGAGCCACTTAAAAAAGGCAAGGTTACATTAGAATATTTAGGAAGTAGTTTTCCAGTTGAATTACCTGTATGCCCTAAATGTCATAGAGTATTTATAGATGAATCTCTATCAAGTACAAAGATATACACAGTTGAAAAATCATTAGAGGATAAATAATGTTTGATAAAATTAAAGATTTTAATATAGGTGGGCTTTATCTAATCGACGAGATTTTAGATAAATACCACCTAGACAAAAATGCAAAGCTACTAGATATAGGCTGTGGAAGTGGAAGTGCTGTAGACTTTTTAAGTAAAAAAGGTCTAGATGCAATAGGTATAGATATATCTGAAGATATAATAAATGAGGGAAAAAATAAATACGGCGATATAAATCTAATGGTTATGGATGCACATTCTATGGATTTTGAAAAAAAATATTTCGATATAATATCCATAGAATGTAGTCTATCCATAATGGACGATTCGAGATTAGTTTTAAGTAGTTGTAGAGAGATTTTAAAAGATAATGGAATTATCCTATTAGGTGATTTTTTCTTTAAAGAAAATACAGATAAAAGCGATGCCTATACATTAGAGTATTGGTATAAGTTATGTGAGGATACGGGCTTTGAAGTAGTCGATTTTAAAGATCAATCTAAAAATTGGAGAAATTATATAGGCAAGGTGCTCTGGGAGTACGGAAGTCTTGAAATATTGCTCGGAGGATGTAATAGCTGCGATTTAAATAAGACTATGCTAAGTAGAAAAACAGGCTATTTTTTAATAACTTTAGTTAAGAAAGGGTGATAGCATGGACGAAATGTATATGATGGAGTTAGCTACGAAGGGATATTACTGTAGTCAAATTATTATGAAGGCAATACTCGATGCCGAAGAAAAAGAAAACAGTGATTTAATAAGAGCTATGGGAGGTCTTATAGGAGGTCTTGGATTTAATCAAAGAATTTGCGGTGCGCTTACTGGTGGTATATGTGCAATCGGATATTTCACATGCAAGGGAGAAGATGATGAAATAGAAGATGAAAATGCAAATGAAATGATAACAGAGCTTATAAAATGGTTTGAAACAGAAGGTACAAATGGAAAGGGAACTGAATGCAAGGATATCATAGGTGGAGATTTAAAAAATCAAATGAAGGTTTGTCCTAATTTAGTATCAGCGACACTTGAAAAAGTATTTGATATACTTCAAGAACATGGCTATGATGTATAGTATTTAAAATATATAACGACATAATAAGGGGGCTGTTTTTATGAACAACATATATGAAGAAGGTTTAAAATTATTACAAAACAAAGAGAGCTTTGTACTAGCTAGTATAATCAAAAGCACAGGCTCAACTCCTCGTTCAGAAGGTACAAAAATGATTGTCAGAAAAGATAGATCTATAATAGGTACAGTTGGCGGGGGAATAATGGAATCTAGATGTATGGATGTAAGTGTAGATGCAATTAAAAATAAAAAGACTTTTGTATATGAGTTTCATCTAGATAGCAAAGATGCACATAAATCAGAAATGGTTTGTGGTGGAAACGGAGAACTACTTATAAATTATATCGATGCCGATGACGAAAATAATTTAAAGGTTTTTGAAAAAGCTGTAGATGTTGTAAATAACAACAAAAAAGGTTGGGTTGTAAC
>NZ_JALEXO010000212.1 GCF_022780145.1 Intestinibacter sp. | reverse complement strand
GCATCAAGTTTTGTAGAAAGTACGCTTGCACAAATCTATAAAATCAAAGACGGAACAGCATTTAGAGGTGGCCCTGCTTACTATATGGAACAAGGGTTAAACAAGAGATGGATGGCTGTATTATTCTCAGTTCTTATAACTCTTTGCTTCCCATTTGTTTTCAATGCAGTTCAAGCAAACACAATGTCACTTGCATTTAACAGTGCTTTCGGTGTGCCTAAGCTTGCTATGGGTATAGTTTTATGCGTATTAACTGCTGCTGTTATATTCGGTGGAGTTCACAGAGTTGCTAAGGTTTCTGAAGTAATAGTTCCAATATTCGCCGTAGCTTACATATTAATTGCACTATTTGTAGTCGCTAAAAACATAACTTTAATGCCACAAGTATTCGGTGCAATATTTAGTAGTGCGTTTAACTTCAGAGAATTCGCTGCTGGTACATTTACTGGTATGATATTAGTTGGTGTAAAAAGAGGTCTATTCTCTAATGAAGCTGGTATGGGTTCTGCTCCTAATGCAGCTGCAACAGCTAATACTTCTCACCCAGTAAAACAAGGTTTAATACAATCTCTTGGTGTTTTCACAGATACTATAATAATCTGTAGCTGTACTGCATTTATGGTTCTTCTATACACTCAATTTTCAAAAACATCTGGAGCAACTGGTATAGAATTAGCTCAAGAAGCACTAAGCTACCATATAGGATCTTTCGGATATATGTTTATAGCAGTTTGTATCTTCTTATTTGCATTCAGTTCAATAGTTGGAAACTACTACTATGGACAATCTAATATAGAATTTATATTCGGCGAAAACAAAAATGTTATGTTCGCATTTAGATGTATAGTTGTATGCATGGTTATGTTCGGTTCTCTAACTCAAGTAGAAATAGTTTGGAACTTAGCCGATGTAATAATGGCTCTTATGGCTATAGTAAACTTAGTTGCAATAGCACTTCTTGGTAAGTTTGCTTTCAGAGCTTTAGACGACTATACTAGACAAAGAAAAGCTGGAATTAAAAATCCTACATTCGACCCTGCTAATATAGAAGGATTAGGAAAAGTTGAATGCTGGGGAAATGATAAAGACAGTAAAGCTATATAATTTATGTAGATTTTATTTTGGAAATTAAAGGTGGTTATACTTAATAGGTATAGCCGCCTTTTTATTTTTATTAAAAAATTGAAATAAATTTGTTAAATATTTTTAAATAAATTGCGCGGATAAATCATATATAATTAAGATAATTTATTTTAGTTATTTGGAGGGTAAAATGGATAGTGATTTAAAGCTACAGAAACAGAAGGAATTTTTGATAAAATTCTGTTATTTTGGAGTAATTACTGCGAGTGTAATTTTAATAATTAAGTTTTTAGGTCCGATACTGACACCTTTTATAATCGCATTTTTAATAGCTGCGATTTTAAATGCGCCTATTAAGCTGTGCTGTGAAAAACTACATTTGAGAAGAGGTCTAATTTCTATAGTATTTGTGCTTTTGTTTTATGCTGTTGCATCGTTTATAGTAATTATGGTCGGTGCAAAGCTCGTCGTGATTTTACAGGATTTATTCGTATCGTTGCCTTATTTCTTTACAACTAATTTTGAGCCTCTTATAAGAGATACATTTTCTCATGTTGAAAAGCTATTTCTTTCTTTAGATCCTAATTTAATCTCAGCACTTGAAGAGAGCTCCTCTACTTTGTTAAACGCACTAGGTGATTTTGTAAGTAAATTTTCAACAGCCGTTGTATCTTATGTTTCCGGCTTTGCTACGTCTATTCCAGGAATTTTTGTAAAAACTATAATAACTATAATCGTAACATTCTTCATGACTATCGATTTTGAAAAAATCACAAGTTTTATAAAAAGACAGCTCCCAAAGTCTGCTTCAAATTCTATTGGAGAGGTCAAAAAATACATAACTACTACTCTATTTAAATGTGTATTATCTTACATGCTTATATTGATGATGACTTTCGCTGAAATCGCAATCGGTCTTAGCATAATAGGAATATCTAATGCTGTGCTTATAGCTATGGTAATAGCTGTGTTTGATATTTTGCCAGTGCTTGGAACAGGTGGGATAATGATACCTTGGGCTATAATTTCATTTGCTTATGGGAATTATAAAATAGGTTTTGGAATTGCTCTGCTTTATGTGATAGTTACTATTATCAGAAATATCGTCGAGCCGAAATTGGTTGGACAGCAGGTGGGGCTTCATCCTGTAGTGACTCTTATTAGTATGTTTGTGGGACTTCATTTCTTGGGATTTATAGGAATGCTCGGTCTTCCGATTACTATTTCGGTTGTTAAGAACTTGAATGATAAGGGTGTAATTAAAATATTTAAATAATAGAAAACTCCAGTCACAATTTTAGGCTGGAGTTTTCTAAACCCAAAAAGCAATAAACAGCATACTTAATCCTCCACCAAAAGCATTGTGAATATATTTAACAACTTTGTGATGCAAGTTTAGTTGTATTTTTATAATTTCTTTAGTAATATAAAAGCCTTTTTATTTGAAATTTGTGGATCTAATGATAATTTATTTATTTAAGTATTTTTAATTTAGTAAAATATATTTAAGTTTTTATGTGAAGCCATTTTAACTTAATGAAATGCTAATTACAGTAAGTAACTTTGTTTGAGCAATTATACCATTATCACAAAGTTGTTAAATATAATTACAATAGTTAGAGTAGTTATATATCTTAAATGGGCAAACAAAAAGTGGCATATTGAATTGCTGTCTACGTATATCATGTCATTTTCTCCTTAAAATATACAAATTTATTTTTGCACTTTTGATTTTTCAATATGTGCTTCTAGAGCTTCTGCTGCCTTGTATGAGCTTCTAACTAGAGGGCTACTTGCTATAAATTTAAAGCCTTTTTCTTCCCCTACTCTCTTGTATTCGTCGAATTTTTCTAGGCTCACATATTCTTCTACATCTACGTGCTTTCTAGTTGGTTGTAAGTATTGTCCGATTGTGAATATGTCGCAATCCACTGCTAGAACATCGTCCATTAATTTATATACTTCTTCGTCTGTTTCGCCAAGACCTACCATTATTCCTGTTTTTGTAAGTATATCTGGTGCGTTTTCTTTTACATATTTTAATACGAATAATGATCTCTCGTACTCAGCTTCTGGTCTTACTTTTTCATATAATCTCTTCACAGTTTCCATGTTGTGATTTATCACGTCTGGTTTTGCTGCGATAACTATATCTAAATTCTTAGGCTCACCCTTTAAATCAGGTATTAAAACCTCGATTGTTGTGTCCGGATTTAATCTTCTAATTTCTGTGATAGTTTTGGCAAAATGGTTTGCTCCACCATCTTCTAGGTCGTCTCTTGTAACACTAGTCACTACGACGTGTTTTAGGTTTAATTTTTTAGCAGATTCTGCTACTCTAAGAGGCTCGTTTTCATCTAATTTTGTAGGAACTCCATTTGTAACATTGCAGAATTTGCAGTTTCTAGAGCATTGGTTACCCATTATCATATAAGTAACTGTACGTTTTTTGTAGCATTCACCTCTGTTAGGGCAATTTGCTTCCTTGCAAACAGTATGTAAAGCGTTATCCTCCATCATTTTCGCTACTTCACCTACACCGCTGTCGTAGCTAACTTTAAACCAATCTGGTTTTTCAATCTCTTTTTCTTTTCCATTGTTTTCCTCCAATTATATAAAAATAACCTGCTAATTTAAATTATAGTGTTTGTGAAGTACATATTCAATAAAATAGTTTTTTATTTGATATAAAAAATATTTGAAAGTAAAAATATTTTTTTATAAATAGTTATTTTAATATTATTTTTCTGTTTTTTGCAAATAATAAATCACAACACTCTACAAATATAGCTCCACAAATAATCATCACAGCACCTATAATTTGAGGCAAACTCATAACTTCGCCTAGTATCAATACTGAAAATACAACTGCAGATAACGGTTCTAAATAACCACATACGGCAACTGTCTGTACTGGCAGCTCACAAATCGATGAAAAATAAAGATAACACCCTATCGCCGTATTAACTGAACCTAGGATGAAAATTGGTATCCAGCTAGAAGCAGGAACATCTATCACAAATCTCTGTTTAATTCCAATAAATACTGCAACTACTACAAATCCCGCAACAAGCTGTATTGTAGAATTTTCTAACCCGACTATGTCTTTTGCTTGTTTGTTAAATATAATCATCAACGAATACATTAACGCCGCCATAGTTCCACAGAACAGCCCAAATTTAATATTTCCTCCATGTGATATTTGACCGTTGACAAGAAAAACACCACAAAATACGGTAATAAATCCTAAAATCTTAGGTAAAGTCAGCTTCTCTTTAAATAAAATCGGTGAAACAATCATCACTATTATCGGTCCACAATAAAATACAAGTGAAGCAATACTGACACCTATTTGCTTATAAGCCTCGTATACAAACATCCAACTAAGCCCCATCGCAATCCCAGATAGTACTACGAAAAATGTATGTTTTTTATATTTTTTAAAAGAAACCTCTCTCCTAGAAAATATAAATACAGATATCAACAACAGACTCCCAATCAAAGTTCTAAAAAACACAATTTCATAGCTTGAAAGTGCTATATAACTTGCAACAATACCATTTGATCCAAACAAAAGCAGTGAAAAAATATACTTAAAATATGCTCGCTTCATAATCTCCTCTCCTTTTCTTGTAATTTTTATATTTTAAGTGTATCATATCCTTAAATATTATAAAAACGAATATTTATCATATATACTATTACAAAATCAGATATAAAGGAGGAGACATCGTGGATACAAATATTCAAAAATACCTTGCATTTTTAAAAACAGTAGAATTAAAGAGCTTTTCCAAATCAGCACAGGCGCTATCGTATTCTCAATCAGGCATCAGCAGGATGGTAAGCGACCTCGAGAAGGAGTGGAATATTTCACTTTTAGAAAGAGGTAAAAACGGCGTTACTCTCACATCAGATGGACTAAAAATTTTGCCATATGTAAAAAATGTATGTGAAGAATATCAAAAGCTACAAATGCAGATAGACGAGTTAAATGGTTTGCAATCAGGTATTATTCGTATAGGAACGTTTTCAAGTGTGGCTACACATTGGCTGCCAAATATTATCAAGGAATTTCAAAAAGATTACCCTAACATAGAATACGAATTGCTTTTAGGCGATTATACAGAAATAGAAAAATGGCTATTAGAAGGCAGGGTCGACTGCGGATTTTTGTGCCTTCCGACAAACCCCAAATTAGAAGCTACTTTTTTAGAAAAAGACAGACTTCTAGCAGTTATTCCAGAAGATCACCCCTTAGCAGGTCAAAAGTACTTCCCTGTTAAAGATCTTTGCAATTATCCATTTATGCTACTTGAAAAAGGTGAAAAAGCGGAAATAGCAGAAATATTTGAGCGACATAATTTGACTCCTAATGTACACTTTACTACATGGGATGACTACGCAGTTATGTCTATGGTCGAAAGCGGATTGGGAATTAGCATACTTCCAGAGCTTATTTTAAAGCGCATACCTTATAAAATTTTAGCGAAGGAATTAGATGTGCCTGCATCTCGAGATATCGGTTTTGTTGTAAAAAATCATAAAACTGCATCTGTGGCAGTGAAGAAATTTGTAGAGTATCTACAATATAGAAATCAGATATAATTCTATACGAATATGTAATTTATTGCTATTGCCAATCAATAACGGATATCTTAAACTTAATAGCAAGGGGGGATAATAAAAAATGAAGAAAAATGTAAAAAAAATTGTATGTGTAGTAATGTGTATGATGTTCGTATTTAGTATTACTGGATGTGCAAAATTAAATTCAAAAATCAACGATATTAAAGGCAATTTAACAGGAAATGGATATACCATTCACACTTATGACAATTATGGGAAGTTAGTCCTAACAACAAGCGGCGAAAAAATCAACATAAAAGGTAATGCAGTTGAAACGACTAATTATGATAGCAATGGAGATGTCATCACTGGCTATGAGATGTCGTCTGTCATAACTATTAACATCGATGGAAATCAAATTCAAAGCTGTGGAGATACTTGTATATTTGAGCAAAAAGGGCTAAAACCAGCTGTAGATTTTACAAAAGAAGAAATCAATAGTACTTCAAATAAAGTTATTTCCGATAATACTTATGTATCAAATATTGTCAATAAATACAAAAATATGTTTGGAAAATCAAGAGTTGTAGTTATTAAATCTCAGCTTGGTCAACCAATTACTGCTTATTCTGGAGATGAAGTTTATTGGGAAATTCCAAAAAATCTTCCAAAGATGACAAAATTAATGATTGATGGAAAAGCTCTTTATATTCACAGGGCTAATTTTCAAATTATCGATAC
>NZ_JALEXO010000210.1 GCF_022780145.1 Intestinibacter sp. | reverse complement strand
TGTAGTCTGATTGCATAGCTTTTTTATAAGAACCTCTGCCTGAAGAAGTTCCGTTGTTCACCATAAAATCGTATACTGCATTTGCAACAGCTTCTGGCTTTGGATAAGAAGTCGCCGCATTATCTAAATAAATCCCCATTTTAATCCTCCTCAATATTTTTATGTATTTTAAATATTAGAAACTTTTTGCTCTATATGTACCTTCAACCAATTGTAAATATCTCGATAGACAGTTTGATAATCAAGTTCATTTAAAACCTCGTGTCTACAATCTTTATATAGTTTTATATCTATATCCTTTACTCCGATATTTTTGTAATTTTCATATATAGATCTTACTGCTTTACCGTTGTTTCCAACTGGATCTTTATCTCCAGAAATAAAAATTAAAGGTAATTCTTTAGGTATATTTCTTTCATTTGCTGTATTTTGTATAAATTCCAACACATCAAAAAGAGTTTCATACCCGTTTATAGTAAATAAAAATGTGCAATATTTGTCTTTTACATATTCCCTTACTATATCCTTATCTCTACTTATCCAATCGCTTTTAGTTTCTACAGGCTTAAATTGATTATTATAAGCACCAAATACAATATTTGTAACGAATTTACTCCTGTGCTTGTCGCCTTTAAAGGCTTTTATTATTTTTAATAGTAGTTTTCCCAGCTTTAACAAAACCTTAGGCTGACTGCCAGTTCCAACTATTATTGCTCCATCTATTTTATCTCCATAAGTCATAATATACCTTCTGATTAAAAATGAACCCATCGAATGACCTAAAACGAAATAAGGAACACCTTCGTATTTCTTTTTCATCTCCTGAGTAATTTTGTATAAATCCTCAACTACAGTACAGCTCTTATCCTCACACGGAAAATATCCTAGCTCATCGTCGTCCTTTGCAGTAAGCCCATGACCTAGATGATCATTTCCGACGACTAAAATTCCCTTTGTATTTAAAAATTTGGCAAATCTATCGTATCTATCAATATATTCTACCATTCCATGCGATAATTGCAAAATCGCCGAAACCTCTACATCAGGCTCCCAAATGATAGTGTGTAAATCGTTTACTTTATTAGTAGATTTTATATAAAGCTCTGTTTTTTTCATATTCAAACTCACCCCAACAATAAAATTGTAATACAATTATCGACTTAAATCTATTATTTCTTCAATTATATTATATCTAATTCCCATTTATTACATATTAAAACCTATTTATCGAAAATTTATGCTATTATTAACTCATAATAATTTTCAGGAGGTACAAAATTGAAAAAAATCGGGATACTAATGCTAGATACTAAATTCCCAAGAATAAAGGGAGATATAGGAAATGATGAGACCTTTTCATTTCCAACAGTAAAAAAAATCATAACAGGAGCTGATACTACTAAGGTAGTAGATTTAGGTGATAGAGGTCTTTTAAATAGCTTTATATCTGCGGCAAAGGAACTAGAAGCATCTGGAGTCAGCGCGATTACAACGAGCTGTGGTTTTTTAGCTAAATTTCAAAAGGAGCTTGCAGATAGTGTAAATATTCCCGTATTTACATCTAGCTTAATACAAGTAAAATACGTAAAGCCTCTTTTAAAAAAAGATCAAGCAGTGGGAATACTTACTATAAAAAAATCCTCACTTACAGACGAACATTTTAAAGGAGTTGGAATAGAAAACATAGACAAGGTAATCTACAGTATGGAGGGAACTAGCTTCGAAAAAACCTTCATGGATGAAGAAATCGAATACGATAAATCTAGACTTCAACAGGATATAATTGACGTAGCCACTAAAATGGTAAACGAAAATCCAAATGTAGGTGCTATAATCTGTGAATGTACAAATATGCCGCCATTTTCCAAGGCTATATCTGACAAATTAAACATTCCTGTATTTGATATAGTCACTTTGACTAATTATATTTACTCAAGCTTAAATAAACCTTCCTTTTAATATGTAATATGTAAAAAAATAACTATTGTACGGATATCGCACAATAGTTATTTTTTTATATCTTAATATTGACTAAATAAATTATCTAAATATAAAGTAGAATCATACCAATAGCAATCATAGTCAAGCACATAGGTACCATCATAATCATTGACTTAATTGGGTCTACTTCTTTACCTACCATAGAACCAACTATACCTGCCACACAGAAAGTAGTTAAATCTGCTGGTGGAAGTCCCATACCACCTGCTGCTAAATGAGCACCTGCTGCTGCCACTTGAACTGGATCCATTCCTATAGATATAAGTGCTGGTCCAAAGAATGAGAATATTACATTTTGAACTGTAGATTGAGAACCTGTAAGCATTCCTATAAGTGCCATAG
>NZ_JALEXO010000191.1 GCF_022780145.1 Intestinibacter sp. | reverse complement strand
CAAAAAAATATAATAAAAATATTACTTTAGAGAATAAAGTTGACAAAAGTATATTAGGTGGAGTTTTAGTAAGATTAGGGAATATTCAAATTGATGGATCTGTAAAAACTCGTTTAGATAATATAAAAGACCAACTTTCTCAAGTAATTTCTTAGGAGGGCGGTGAACCCATGAACTTAAGACCTGAAGAAATCAGTTCTATAATTAAACAACAAATAAAGAACTATGATAATAAAATAGAATTAACAGATACAGGAAGCGTCCTAAAAGTTGGGGATGGTATAGCTACAGTTTATGGACTAGAAAATGCTATGTCAAGTGAATTACTTGAATTCCCAGGAGAAGTATTTGGGATGGCTCTTAACTTAGAAGAAGACGTTGTCGGTGCCGTTATATTCGGTGATGACAGTGGAATCAAAGAAGGAGATATAGTAAAGAGAACTGGAAGAATAGTTGAAGTTCCAGTTGGTGAAGCTATGATAGGTAGAGTTGTAAGTCCACTTGGTTTACCTATAGATGGTAAAGGACCAATAGCTACAACTAAAACTAGACCAGTTGAAAATAGAGCTCCTGGTATAATGGCAAGAAGATCAGTTTACGAACCATTACAAACAGGTATAAAAGCTATAGACTCAATGATACCAATAGGTAGAGGTCAAAGGGAACTTATAATAGGCGATAGACAAACTGGTAAAACTACTATAGCTCTAGATACAATCTTAAACCAAAAAGGTCAAGATGTTATATGTATATATGTTGCTATAGGACAAAAACGTTCAACAGTAGCACAATTAGTTAATAAACTAGAAAAAGGTGGAGCAATGGATTACACTATAGTTGTTTCTGCAACAGCTTCAGAATCTGCACCACTTCAATACTTAGCACCATATGCAGGAGCTGCTATGGGTGAAGAATTTATGTACAATGGAAAACACGTTCTTATAATATATGATGACTTAAGTAAACAAGCAGTTGCTTACAGAGAAATGTCATTACTACTTAGAAGACCACCAGGACGTGAAGCATATCCAGGGGATGTTTTCTATCTACATTCAAGATTACTAGAAAGAGCAGCTAAATTATCTGACGAATTAGGCGGAGGATCAATGACTGCTTTACCAATAATAGAAACACAAGCAGGTGACGTTTCTGCATACATACCAACAAACGTTATATCAATCACTGATGGACAAATTTACTTACAACCAGAATTATTCTATTCAGGTGTAAGACCAGCAGTTGACCCTGGTATATCTGTATCAAGGGTTGGTGGGGATGCACAAATTAAATCAATGAAAAAAGTTGCTGGTACATTAAAACTTTCTTACTCTCAATATAGAGAACTTGCATCATTCTCTCAATTCGGATCTGACTTAGACGCAGATACAAAGAGAAGACTTGATCAAGGGGAAAGAATCGTTGAAGTTTTAAAACAAGGCGAAAATTCACCTCTTAAAGTTACAGACCAAGTTATGATAATATTTGCTGTTACAAATGGATTTGTAGATGATATACCAGTTGATGCATTATCTAAATTTGAATCTGAATTATTTAAATTTGTAGATACAAATTATCCTGAGTTAAGTGAAAAAATAATGGCAAATAAGGATTTCACAACTGATTTAAGTACAGCAATAAATGAATTTAAAAAGACATTTGTTGTTGAATAAGGGTCCTTTTTAAAAAAGGAGGTGAACTAATTGGGAGCTGGAATTAAAGAAATCAAAAATCGTATACACAGTGTTCAAAGTACTCAACAAATTACAAAAGCTATGGAATTAGTCGCTTCATCTAAAATGAGAAAAGCTAAGGATAGAGCTTTAGCTAGTAAACCATATTTTAATACACTTTATGAAACAGTTAAAGATATAGCTACTAATACAAGAGGTGTTAGAGATGTATTTTTAAAACCAAGAGAAGTAAAAAACAGATGTTACATTGTAATAGCTGGTGATAGAGGTTTAGCTGGTGGATATAACTCAAATATATTCAAGCTTACAACTGCTCATATGGATGGAAAACAAGAAAAAGTTATAGCATTAGGAAAGAAATCTGTAGAGTTCTTTTCAAAGAGAGGTTACGATTTATTAATATCTCAAGATAATGTAGAAAATTGTGATTATGAAAAAACATTAGAAATTGCAAATACTGCAATGGATTTATATAAAAAAGGTGAAGTAGATGAAGTATACATTTCTTATACAGAATTTGTATCACCTCTAGTACAACGTCCTCAATTAAAAAAGATTTTACCATTAGTTTTTGAAAAAGATGAGACTGAGGTAAAACCAAAAGAAGAAGGAAGAAAAGCTAGAGTTCAATATTTACCATCACCAGAGGCTGTCCTAAGTTATATAATACCTAAGTACGTATCAGGAATTATATATGACGGTGTGATAGAATCTTTTGCATCAGAACAATCAGCAAGAAGAAATGCGATGAAATCTGCAAGTGATAATGCAGACGAAATGCTTTCTACTCTAGAATTAAGTTACAACAGAGCTAGACAATCTTCAATAACTCAAGAAATAACAGAAATTGTTGGTGGAGTTGAAGCTCTAAAATAAGGAGGTTAGGAAATGGCCAACGTAGGTAAAATAGTACAAATCGTAGGGGTTGTACTAGATGTTAAATTTGATAATGAACAAAGCCTACCTAATTTATTAAACGCGTTAGTTATAAAGTTAGGAGATAAAGAAATAGTTGCCGAAGTTGCACAACATATAGGTGACGATACAGTTAGATGTATAGCAATGAGTGCGACTGACGGATTAGTTAGAGGTATGGAAGCTGTAGATACAGGTAAACCAATAGCTGTACCAGTTGGTAATAAAACTCTAGGAAGAATATTCAACGTTCTTGGTGAACCAGTTGATGGATTTGAAGCACCAAAAGACGCTCCTAGAGAACCAATACATAAACCAGCTCCAGAATTCAACGAAATAGCAGATAATGCTGAAATGCTTGAAACTGGTATAAAGGTAGTTGACCTATTAACTCCATACCTAAAAGGTGGTAAAATCGGTCTATTCGGTGGTGCCGGAGTTGGAAAAACAGTTCTTATACAAGAGCTTATAAATAATATAGCTAAACAACATGGTGGTATATCAGTATTCTCTGGTGTTGGAGAAAGAACAAGAGAAGGTAATGACTTATACTTCGAAATGAAAGAATCTGGAGTTTTAAATAAAACAGCTCTAGTATTCGGACAAATGAATGAACCACCTGGAGCAAGAATGAGAGTTGCATTAAGTGGTCTTACAATGGCTGAATACTTCAGAGATCAAGAACACCAAGATGTTTTACTATTCATAGATAATATATTCCGTTTCACTCAAGCAGGTTCAGAAGTTTCTGCGCTTTTAGGACGTATGCCTTCTGCCGTTGGTTACCAACCAACACTTGCAACAGAAATGGGTGCATTACAAGAAAGAATAACATCAACTAAACAAGGGTCAATAACATCAGTTCAAGCAGTATATGTACCTGCCGATGACTTAACTGACCCAGCGCCAGCTACAACATTTACTCACTTAGACGCAAAAACAGTTCTTTCAAGATCTATATCTTCATTAGGTATATATCCAGCAGTTGATCCACTTGAATCAACTTCTAGAATACTTGACCCTAATATAGTTGGAGAAGAACATTATCAAGTTGCCAGAGGAGTACAATCTATACTTCAAAGATATAAAGAATTACAAGATATAATCGCTATACTTGGTATGGATGAACTTAGTGATGAAGATAAGTTAATAGTTGCTCGTGCTAGAAAAATACAAAGATTCTTATCTCAATCATTTACAGTTGCAGAACAATTTACTGGCTTCCCAGGTAAATACGTTCCAATAAAAGAAACTATAAGAGGATTCAAAGAAATACTAGAAGGTAAACATGATGATTTACCAGAATCTGCATTCTTATTCGTTGGAACTATAGATGAAGCAGTAGAGAAAGCGAAGGAGTGTTAGTCTATGGCAAGCCAATTTGCATTAGAGATAGTAACTCCTGAAAAAGTCTTTTATAATGATGAAGTTGAAATGGTAATAATGAGAACTACAAAAGGTGATAGAGCTATTTTGAAGGACCATATACCATTTGTAGCAGGCTTAGTTGAAGGACAACTAAGAGTAAAAAAAGATGGTAAATTCAGAGAAGGTAAAATTTCTGGCGGATTTATCACTGTTAATAAAGAAAAAACAACTATATTAACAGAAGCAGCTTCATGGGATGATGAGGTTAAAAAAGAAACATTATAGGATATAATGAATATATGAGGAGTTATCGAAAATAGTTTGAATGCTAAAAAGATAACTCCTTTTAAAATTTTGATAGGGATTAATTTTTTATTTAAGGAGAATTAATTATGAATATACTTGGAATAGGTATAGATATTATAGAAATAGATAGGATAGAAAAGGTTTTAAAAAGAACTCCTAGATTTTTAGAAAGAAATTTTACTGAGAAGGAAATAGAATATTTTAAGGAAAATAACTTTAGAAGTGAAAGTATAGCTGGAAATTTCGCTGCTAAGGAGGCTATAAGCAAAGCAATTGGCACAGGAATAAGGGGTTTTAATTTAAAGGATATAGAAGTTTTAAGAGATCATTTAGGAAAACCCATTGTAAATACATATAATAATTTAAAAGAAATTTGCATAAAATATAGTGTTAAAGAGATAAAAGTTAGTATATCTCACAGCGAGAATTACGCAGTAGCTAATTCTCTAATAATTACTGAAGATTAAAAAATATAATTGAATAAATGACTGATAAAAATAATAATTTACCACTGACCTGAATATTAATATAAAAGAAGGGGAGTGGTACATATGTTTAAGAAAAAAACAATAGGATTATTTATCTTATGTATGTGTATGATAGTATCTTTAATAGGATGTAGCAAAGTAAAACAACAAACTAAAGAAGAAGTATATTCTGATTTTCAAAAGAAAATAAACTATATGACATCGTACACATGCACAGCTAATATAACTGTCATAAACAACAAAAGTCAAAGCAAATACATAATAAATCACACCTATAAAAAACCGTCGTATTACAAGCTGGAAATAATCGAACCAGAAAATCTAAAAGGAAAAACTATGGAGTACTATGATAATAAAATTGTAATTAAAAATCAAAAATTAGGAGATGTTATAGAACTACCTAAAGTAGGTAATAATAAATTATATCTATTTGTAGGAGATTTTATACAAGATTACTCACGAAAAGAATCTGTCAGAATGAACTTTTACAATGATGATCAATTAGCCTTAGAAATAGATGTACCAGAGAATATTTATTTTAGTAAGCAAATATTGTATATAGATAAAAAGACTAAAAATCCTGTAAAAATGGAAATACTAGATAATGAAGGCGAGAAAAAATTTATTGTAGAGTACACCAATTTTGAGAGTAAAAATTAAATATTTATAAAAATAATCTAGATAACACAGCTTCTAAAAGTTTTACGATAATCTCATCGATATAATTAAGCTAATAACCAGATTAAAACAATTTATTTTATAACATATAGAGAAGGGTAGTGTAAATAAAAATAATGAAAAGAATACTATTAACTAGATTGTATATTGACATGTGTTAAATGGTAAGAAATGCAATTTTACATTCGTGTATCTATTTGTTAAAATTAGAAGAGATAGTATTCTTAGGAGGCGGTTTTGTGAACAATAAGAACAAAGAAAAAATTGTATTTACTTTGCCAGAGGGAATTTTATCTGAAGTAGATAAAATTATTCAAATGGAAAATAGTAATAGAGAAGATTTTGCAAATGCTGCATTTCAATTTTATATAACTCAAAAGAAAAAAATAAGTTTAAAAGAAACTATGATAAAGGGTTATAAAGAAATGGGTAAAATTAATCTTTCATTAGCTGAATTAGGAATGACAGATGAGATTTCCTTAGATAATAATTCTGAAGGAGACATGGCAAAAGTTGAGTAATCTCAACTCTGAGATAAGACGAGGAGATTTATATTATGCTGATTTAAGTCCTGTAGTTGGCTCGGAACAGGGAGGAGTTAGACCGGTTTTAATAATTCAAAACAATATCGGCAACAAATACAGTCCTACTGTAATAGTGGCGGCAATAACATCGCAAATCAACAAAGCTAAATTGCCTACACACATTGAAATAGCTGCCAACGAGTATGGATTAAATAAAGATTCTGTTATCCTCTTAGAGCAGATTAGAACGATTGATAAGAAGAGGCTTAGAGAAAAAATAGGTTGTCTAGATAAGAGTATGATGCTAAAAATAGATAATAGCCTTCAAATAAGCTTGGGCTTATTTAATATCTAAAAGACTATTGATTGTATATTTTCAATAGTCTTTTTTGTTATATAAAAATATAAACATTAAAAAATAATTTTAATAATGATATAATAAGAAGGAATTGGTACTATAATAGTATTATATAATGATATCAGTTTTAAAATTAGGAGGTAAATCGCATGAGAGACCATAAGGGATTAAATGAGATTGCAAGTATCATCAGAAAAGAAATAGTAACTATGATACACAAAGCGAAATCTGGACATCCAGGAGGATCTTTATCGGCTGTTGAAATTTTAACAGCGTTGTATTTTGATGAGATGAACATCGATCCAACAAATCCTAAAATGGAAGATAGAGATAGATTTATTTTATCTAAGGGACATGCTGCACCAGTTTTATATGCGACTTTGGCAGAAAGAGGATATTTTGATAGAGAAGAATTAGATGGATTTAGGAAGTTTGGATCTATGCTACAGGGGCATCCCGATATGAATAAAATTCCAGGAGTAGAGATGTCTACAGGATCTTTGGGACAAGGATTTTCAGTGGCTTGTGGTATGGCTATGGCTTCTAAACTAGATAACGCACCATGGAATGTCTATGTATTATTAGGTGATGGCGAAATACAAGAAGGTATAGTATGGGAAGCGGCTATGAGCGCATCTCATTATAAGCTTGATAATTTAATTGCATTTCTAGACTATAATGGCCTTCAAATAGACGGAAATATAGAAACTGTTATGAATGTAAATCCAGTAGAAGGAAAATTTAAATCTTTTGGTTGGAATGTAATAACAATAGATGGTCATGATTACGATCAAATATTTGCAGCTTTAGACATAGCAAAAGCTACAGTAGGTAAACCAACTATGATAATTGCTAAAACTATAAAAGGTAAAGGAATTTCTTTTATGGAAAATGAAGCTAAATGGCATGGAAGTGCTCCAAGTGATTCAGATTTACAACAGGCTTTATTAGATTTGGGAGGTGCTTGCCGTGAGTAATATAGCAACAAGAGAGGCTTATGGAAAAGCTCTAGTTAAATTAGGCGATTTAAGAGGGGATGTAGTAGTTTTAGATGCTGATTTATCTAAATCTACAAAAACAAGCGAGTTTGCAAAAACGTTTCCAACAAGATTTTTTAATATGGGTATAGCAGAACAAAATCTAATCGGAGCTGCTTGTGGTTTAGCAACAGCGGGCAAAATACCTTTTGCGAGTACATTTGCGATGTTTGCTACAGGTAGAGGATTTGAAATAATAAGAAATTCTGTTTGTTATCCAAATTTAAATGTAAAAATATGCGCTACACATGCAGGTATAAGTGTAGGCGAAGATGGTGCATCACATCAAAGTGTAGAGGATATAGCAATAATGAGATCTATACCTAATATGACAGTGTTAGTTCCATGTGATGCTATTGAAACAGAAAAAATGATATTTGAAATAGTTAAATACAATGGACCAGTATATGTTAGATTGGGAAGAAGTGCAGTACCTCAAATATTTGGTGAAGATTACGATTTTGAAATAGGAAAAGGTGTAATTCTTAGAGAAGGTTCAGATGCAACTATAATAGCTTGTGGAATGATGGTAAACGAAGCTATTAACGCAAGCAAATTATTAAAAGAAGAAGGCATAAATGTTAGAGTAATAAACATGTCTACAATAAAACCTATAGATAAAGAAGTGATTATAGAATCTGCTAAAAAAACAGGTGCAATTGTCACTGTTGAAGAACACAGTGTAATTGGAGGCTTGGGAAGTGCTGTAAGCGATGTTGTATCAGAAAACTATCCAGTTTTAGTCAAAAAAATAGGCATAAACGATGTTTTTGGACAATCTGGAAAACCAAAACAATTAATGGAGGAATATGGTTTAACTGTAGAGAATATTATTAATAAAGTAAAAGAAGCTATACAAACAAAACAATAATTTTAAAATAAAACCTAAAAAAATGAATATTAATAAAATCAAAGCTGATTATATTTTAAGAAAAAATATATTTCTATATAATCAGTTTTTTTATTTAAAAATTTAGAATAGGAAAAAATTAACACTCATATATTTAAATATATGGAGGTGTTATAGTTGAATGTTAAATTTAATATGAAAGGTATGATTTATGGCATTTTTTTAATTGTATTTGTATTAGCAGGATTTATAGTTTTGCCAAAAATGTTTATAGAGGATGTAAAGTCTATAGATTATGTATTAGTTCAAAGGGATTCTATTCCTGATAAAATAATCGATGTTATGGATGATTATGTAGACCAAGAGAGAGCTTTGACTATTATGATAGATGATAAAGTTTATGTAATAGTGACAAGGGGACAAAATGACGATTATGGTATAGATGTAAATAAAATAAGTGTCCAAAACAAGGATGGCAAACAAGTTATGAAGGTAGAGGTTATATATAAAGAAAAAGAAAATGCTTATCCTTTTATAGTTTTGGAGACGAATATGAAATCTTTGCCGGATAAAGTCGAGCTTGATAAAAAATACATAGATAATAATAAAAATAAATAAAATTAAAAAAGGTATAATCAAAATAAAAAGAGAATGAATATATTTAAATTTAATATCATTCTCTTAAAAAAGCTATTATTTATTAGGTGTTAATATTCTAGTCTCAGTTACTACATAGTCAAGTTGAGCATCGTGATCTTCCTTAGGTACTTCAGGGAAAATTTGTAAATCAAAAGCGATACCTACAGTAACAGCATCATCTCTTAATTTTTCTATAAATCTATCGTAGTATCCTCCACCATATCCTAATCTATAGCAATCTTCACTATAAGCAGATGCTGGAACTATAACTAAATCTAGGTCTTTAACATCTAGAGTAGGAGCATCAGGTTTAGGCTCTCTTATATTGTAGGCTCCGATTTTGATTCCTGTTTCTAAATCAGTTATTTGAGCAGGTATCAAAAGTCTATCTTCCACGATAGTTATAGGAGATGTTACTGTTTTTCTAAGAGATATTAATTTATTGATTAAATGGTCAGTAGCAACTTCATTTTTGAAATCTAAATAAAGCATGATATTTTGAGCATTTTTTACACAGTCCATTTGAAGTAATTTTTCTGTGATTATATCTGAGTTTTTTTCAATAAATTCTTTATCCTTTGCCATTCTTGCTGCAATTACTTTTTTTCTAAATTCTGTTTTCATAAAATCTACCCCTTTATATATATGGTATAATATTGAAGATATAATTAATATCCTTACTATAAATTTTAATATAATTTGTTACTTTAAATCAACAAATTTAGTAAATAGTAATAAAAAGGGTAAATTATCATATAATAGTAATAGTTTATTTAAAAGGAGAGGTAGGAAGTATGTCAAAGAAGAAGTTGTTTATAGGAGCTATAATTATAGTTATTGTAACGGTAATTTGTACAAATTTAGTTCAAATTTTTCTGTTAAACGGAGTATTTATATCTAGAGATCTATATGAAAAATATCAAAAATTAATGGCTCTAGAAAATATTGTAGAAAGTGATTATTATCAGGATGTAGATGAGGATAAATTGATATTAGGAGCTGAAAAAGGACTAATACAAGCATTAAATGATCCTTATTCAGAATATTATACAGAAGAAGAATTTGCTTTATTAAAAGAGCAAACACAAGGCTCTTTTACAGGTATAGGAATTTATATGACTGGCAATGATAAAGATAATATAGTTGTCCAATCAGTAATAAAAAATTATCCAGCAGAGAAAAGTGGTTTAAAAGCAGGAGATATCATTTTAAAAGTAGATGGAGAACAAGTAAAGGCATCAGAATCTACCAAAGCGTCTAGTAAGATAAAAGGAAAAGCCGGTACATCAGTAGTTTTAACTATTCAAAGAGGCGATAAAAAGTTTGATGTAACAGTTAAGAGAGAAGAAATAATAGTTGAAAGTGTTAAAAGTGAAGTGAAAGAAGATAATATAGGTTATATACAAATAACTTCATTTGACAAAAATACATATAATGAATTTAAAGAGCATATGAGCTCTTTACAAAAGAAGAATGTAAAATCACTAATAATAGACCTTAGAGATAATCCAGGAGGATTATTAGATGTATGTGTAGATATAGCAGATGATTTATTAGGAAAAGGAACAATCGTATATACTAAGGATAATAAGGGAGATACTCAATATTATAAATCTGATGCAAATAAGATTGACTTGCCTATAGTAGTATTAATAAATGAAAATAGTGCTTCGGCTTCAGAAATTTTGACAGCAGCTATAGTAGACAATAAAGCAGGTATAGCAGTAGGGACAACTAGCTATGGAAAGGGTCTTGTTCAAAGTGTAAAAGAATTTAAGGATGGAACAGGTTATAAATTGACTACAGCTCAATATTATACTCCAAATGGAGATTATATAAACAAACAAGGTATTAAACCTAATATAGAAGAAAAAGATAAAAATAAACAACTTAGTAAAGCGATAGAGTATATTAAGAATAAAGAGTAATGTTTAAAGTTGTATTTATATTTTGGATGAAAAATAAATTAAAAAAATATTTTAATTGAATATTTTTAGGGTGTTTTTGATTTCTTTTGTTATTGTATTAAAAAAAATACATTTTTTTAAGTAATTTGTTAGAAATTTGTATTAAAAAATGAAGGAAATTATAACTTAGTATAGAATATCTATAAATAAGTTAATAATTTATATTAGGAAGTGAATTTTATGAAAGAAACTAAGGCAAAAGTTGTTAACATTCAAGATTATAAAGACAAAAAGAAACAGTTAGAAGTAGATAGAAATGAGCTTATAGCTCTTATTAAACAAATAGTGACATCAAAATAGGGAGTTTTATACTCCCTATTAGAGTTTTATTAATAAAAAATTATATATATTTTTTGAAAAAGATATATAATTTATACAAATGGAAGATTTATTGTGATCTAAGAGTATTTAAATAATCTTTAAATTGCATAAATTGAGTCTGATCTTCAAATTGAATTTCCTTAGAGTCTTCATTATCGAAGTTCTTCAGATAGACTAAGGGATTATCTTCTTCAGCGTTATAGTATATACATCTATAGCCATCTTCGTATAAGTTTTTTACACTTTCGAAATCGTACATATGAATCACCCTTCTTTAAAATAATGGATTATTCTTATTATGCTGTATTTTTAGTTATATATACATAAAGTTTTAATATATTAAAAAAAATATAAAAAAAGTATTGACGAATAGATTTCATGGTGGTATTATATTACTTGTCCTTGAGAGAGGGGCAAAGATTTAAGAAAGTTATAAAAAACTTCTTAAAAAAATGGTTGACAAGGTTTTGAAACTTTGTTAAACTAATAAAGCTGAAACGAGCAAATGAACTTTGAAAATTAAATAGTAGGTTAAATAATAAACTTTAATTCACACGAATTAAAACCAACAAACCAAGCCAGATATTCGATAATGATTAGTCTGAGCAGGAAGCTTTATTTTAAGCAATTGACATGAGCGAAGCGAATGGACATTGCGATATAAAGTGCAACTTTATTTTGAGAGTTTGATCCTGGCTCAGGATGAACGCTGGCGGCGTGCCTAACACATGCAAGTTGAGCGATCTTCTTCGGAAGAGAGCGGCGGACGGGTGAGTAACGCGTGGGTAACCTACCCTGTACACACGGATAACATACC
>NZ_JALEXO010000145.1 GCF_022780145.1 Intestinibacter sp. | reverse complement strand
GTTTACGACAACGAAAAAAGTACATCGCTCTACTTTGATAAATGCAAGCAATGTACTAATTTATACTGTCGTCTATTTAATTTTGGCGTACCTTTAGACAAATTAATTCTACCAATACCAATGTGGAATTAGCATAGCATCAGGTCTTTTACCCCTCAATATATTAAATGGATATATACTTCTATCTATTTTTTTGCCTGGAAGGTATTTTCTATTTACCATTATAGAGCTAAAGAAAATCTCTCTGCCACCTGTCATATCATCTGGCAGTCTGACTCCAAACACGCGCTCTACCTCTGTCTCCATCGCATATGCTATTTGCTTTAAATTTTTATCCTCCTGTCTTTTTCCGCCTAAATCTGCTATTTGATCGGCTATGTTTTCTAATTCCTCCATATGATCTACATCATTATAGTACTTATCAAATGTATATATTATATAAGCTGGTAAATCTAAAACTCCCCATTTAAAAAGCCTATTATTTGCAGCAACTATAGCGCCGATTGCAAATTCACCTTTTTCAAAAAACTCCTCCTGCATGTCGTAAAGGTTTAATAATTCTTCATCATCATCATACCAGTTTCTTTTTACTTTAAGATAATCTCTATCCTGCATAATAAAATCTCCTTATATTAAAATGTTAATTTTTCTTCTTAAATATTGAAAAAATCTTATTTATAAATCCATCGTTGTTTTGATCTTGTTCTACTTCATCCTCCTCATTTAAAATATCGCGAATTTCTTGACGAAGCTTAGACATATCTTTATGAATCTCTAAATCCTCTAAAACATCTTCTACACACACATCTATTTCTTCTGTCTTCTTGCAATCAACATAAAAATATTCATCTAGATCAAATAAATTCATTTCTACATAATCTATATTTTGTAATAAGCTTTTCATTTTCTTGGAGCTTATTTTTCTATCGCCACTCTCTATTACTACCTTGTCATTTTTTATTTTAAAGCTCAGCATATATATTTTTTTATCGTCTTTATATCTGTAATTAGGAAATTCACCTTCAAATCCATTTTCTTTTAATTGTGGCAGTATTTTTTCATATATGTATTTTTCCATATCGATTGAAAACTGAGTCTTTTCAGCTTTATTTCTATCTTTGAAGCCTTCACAGGCTTTTTTTATATTTATAGAAAAATCAGCGTAAATTTTGTACATAGGCTTGTAGTAATAGCACTTATCTTGATATTTTTCTATATCCTTTTGAAATTTTTCAAAGTCAAAACTCTTTGTGTTTTTTATATTTTTATCTAATTCGTCTTGAATATCTAAATAAGATTTAATTGTATTTTCAAGAGCTTCTATTTCTTCGATCTCGCCTTCGTATGGCTTGCAGGCATCTAAAGCTGCTTCTAAAAACTCCTTCTTTTCGTATCTATCGTTGTATTTTAAGAACAAATCATATATATCGCAAATAGATTTTTCATTGTAAACCTCGTAAAATTGAGATGAATTTAAAAGCACAATTAGCATTGCATTTTTAATTAAGGATTTTTCTTTTTCGTTTATACCTTCATCTCCTAATAGAGCGTGTTTTTCTAGTAGATTTCTAGCTTCTTTAACCGCCAGTACTACTCTATAATTGTCTATAATTTCATCTTGAGAAATTTCTATTTTACTGTAGTCGTAAAACTCCATATCAAATTCTACATCACTACAGAAATATGTAAATCTATCTTTTCTTCTTTTATTTCCTACAAGTATAGAAAATAAATATCCATTTTCTACTTCCTTTATTTCTAAAAAAGACATAGAAGATAAATTTCTTATTTCTTGATTTAAATTCTCACTTATATCATTCGTAGCATTTTTTAGTTGTAATTTAATACCTGCAAATTCATCTAAAATTATATTTACTTTTAGAAAATCACTTTCATCTAGTGAGATTTCTATATAATTTTTATAAGTTTCTCCTATATTATTTAATATTTTTTGATAATTTTTTTCCATAAACCCTCCACTTATTATACAATTTGAATTAATTTCCCGATACAAAAATTATACTAGATTTCATATAGCTTATGTAAATTTTTTTGTACAAAAAAATGTACTCTGCCTATTGAAATTCAATCACAACTCGCAAGCTTATCTTTTTAAAAATAACTTTAGATTTAAACAGTATTATTATATAATTGTATATACAGAGAAAAAAAGACATTTCAAGGGGGAATACAAAAATGGAAAATGGATTAATGTACAGTCGTATGATGGGATTTACAGATGTTAGAGGATTAAATATATTAGAAGACGCTATAGCTAAATTTCCTAACGAAGCTTATAAAAATATAGATTTACAAAAGAGCTTAGACCAATACGATTTATTTAGAAAAGAAGCCAACTTCGATGAAATATACGGGGAATCAGATAGACAAATGGATTTAAAGGATGGTAAAGTACTTCATATATTTGAAGGACGTAAATTTGAATTAGCTCTATTTGATTCAAACGACGTAGCGATAACTTCTGCCACTATATTCGGCGGTGGATTTAAAACATATAAAGATGGAAAACAACTAGAAGAAATATTTGTAGTTCAAGCTATCGAACTTAAATAGGTCGGTGATTTTATGTATAATGTAGTTGCATTTGATTTAGATGGAACTTTATTAAATTCTGAAACTATAAATTTAAAAAGCCTCCAAACATGCCTTGATATTTACTACAATATATCAGTTTCAATGGAGGAACTTATATCATTTACAGGAACCTCTGCAAAGGATATTCTTGAACATTATGGTATATCAAATTATAAAGAAGCTCAAGTAAGATGGATTTCTGAATTCGACAAAATAATGGATCAAGTAAAACTTTTCGACGGCGTATTAGACTTACTTGTAAAACTTAAAAATTTAGGCGTAAAACTGGCAATAGTTACATCTAGAAAGAGACATGAATTAGATAAATTAGTGTCTAATTTCAACTTAGAAAATTACTTCAATTACACTGTATCTATAGATGATACAGAAAACCCAAAGCCATCAGCTGAACCACTTCAAAAGCTTATGGAACTTGCAAATTGTACTGACAAAGAAATTTTATTTATAGGCGATTCATCTTCAGATATAAGATGCGCCAAAAATAACGATACTAAATTTGGACTAGCTCTATGGGGAGCTGATCCTTTCCTTGCAAAAGATTGCGATATTATTTTAAGTACTCCAGATGATGTTTATGATATAATCTTAAATGAAAAAGTCTGTAGCTGTAATAAAATATCTTTTTGTGAGCTTTTAGAAAATGCCAAAGCCGGTAAATACAAAACGTACGATGAATTGATAGAATTTGTTTCTGATAGAACAGATTGCTTCGAATGTTTTCCAAGCGCTTGGAAACTATTAAAATTACATATAAATAATTAATAAAAAACTCCTTTTGAACAAGTATTTAAAACTTGTATCAAAGGAGCTTTTTAATTATATAAAATATCTATCTATTATTTAAAAGATCACAAATTCTCTTTAATCCTTCTTCCAAAATAGATCTAGGACAAGCTAAATTAAGTCTTATAAATCCATTAGAATTTCTAACAAACATATCTCCACCTTCTAGAAGTACCCCAGCATGATTTGCAAATAATAAAGGTAAATTTTCATCACAATCGACATATGCACTTATATTTACCCATCCTAAATAAGTCGCTTCTGATATTTGCATTACTGCCTTTGGAAGATTTTTGCTTAGATACTCTTTAGTAAATTTAAAGTTTTCATCTAAATAATCTTTAAGTTCACACAACCAATCATATCCATCTGTATAAGCTGCTTGTGCTGCTGCTACACTAAGTGGATTTTCAAAATCATAATGTCTATCTTTATAGATAGATCTTATTCTTTCATTTGGTATTATTATATTTGAAATCATAAATCCTGCCATATTAAATGTTTTAGTTGGCGCCATACAAGTTATTATTTGGTCTGTCTCTGGAAATAACTTAGCTAATGGAGTATGTTTTTTGCCATTTCTAAGTAAGTCACAGTGGATTTCATCTGATATAACCATTACATTGTTATCTAAGCATATTTGCCCTACTCTCTTCAATTCTTCTTCTGTCCAAACTCTACCTGATGGATTGTGAGGATTGCAGAATATGCATAGAGTAACTCTATCATCCTTTGCCTTAGCTTCAAAATCTTCAAAATCTATAGTATAGTAATTGTCTTTTTCTATTAAATCACTTGTCACAAGCTCTCTTTTATTAAAATCTACAGCATGTTTAAAATAAGCATATGAAGGAGTCACTATAAGGATTTTTTCGTATTCATTTGTTATATAGTCTACAAGTTCATATAATGCTGGTATCACTCCGTTGCAAGTAACGAGGTGTTCTTTTTCAAAGCTCCAATCGTAAAGTTTTTTGCACCAACCGTTAAATGCTTCATAATAAGCTGGATCAAATATCTTTGTATATCCGAATATTCTTTTATCTAGTCTTTTTCTCACGGCGTCTATTATTTCAGGTGCTGTAGCAAATTCCATATCTGCTATCCACATACGTACAAATTCATCATCTGCATATGGAAACTTCATTGTTGGTGGAGCATGGAATATATATTCTCTAAAACCATCTGTATTCATTGAATTACTATTTCTTCTGTCTATAACTTCATCAAAATTATATTTTCCCATTTATAAATCCCCCTTTTAAATTAGTTTATCTATTTTCTATAGTTTTATTATTTCACAGAATTTAAACTTGCACAATTAAAGGTAGTTTATTTAAGATAAACTTTATTTTAAAAAAGTTTCTCTTAAATAGACAAATCTATTTTTTAAAGGTAAAATTTTAATATAAAATGAAATTTCAATTATTTTCTAAAAAAAATATATTTTTAGGAAACTTTTATATACAACTACAAGGAGGCAGGCAATATGAATGATTTACCTAACATAAATATGGAAATAGGCAAAAAAATTAAAAACATAAGAAAAAGTAAAAATATGACTATACAAGAGCTTGCAAATTCAATCAATAAAAGTAAATCTACAGTTTCTAAGTATGAAAATGGAGATATTTCTATAGATATACAAACTTTATATGAAATCAGCAATGCTCTAAACGTCCATGTTGAACAGCTTTTATATATTAAATCTAATATAGACAATATCCACAATAACAACATCGTGAATGCTTTAAAAATGCTATTTAGTAAAAAACCTTTAGAAGAAAACACTGATTTAGTAAAAAAATTAAAAATTTCCAAAGAAGACATTAAACTTATGAAGCTATACAATATGTTTACTGTAACACAATAAAAAAATTTCATAAATTTTCAACCTTCTATTGAAATTTACAATATTAATTGTTCTATTTTTTTATAATATAATTAAAATAGACATAATTATATAAAATTTTATAAAAATTAGAACTTTTATATTGGGAGGATAATTTATGGGAAACAAAAATTTTAGAAAAAAATATTTCTTCTTCGACATCGACGGAACACTTGCAGTAGGCAATCCAGGAAAATATATTCCTGAATCAGCTAAAGCCGCAATTGAAAAATTAGAAAGCCAAGGACATTTTTGTGCAATCGCTACTGGAAGAAGTCAAGCTATGGCATTTGATTATTGTAACGAAATTGGATTTAAAAATATGGTAAGTGACGGTGGAAACGGTATAACTATCGACAATAAATTAATAAAAATAGATCCTCTAGATAGAGAAAGTGTAGTTAAATTAATAAAGGAATGTGATGAAAAAGGTTTTTCTTGGGCTATCTCATACGATAACTCAAAGGTTAGATACTGTAAATCTTCTAAATTCATAGAAGATACTCAAAACGACGATTATATGGAAACAGCAGTAGATGAAAGTCTAGATATAGATAAAATAGACGTTATTTACAAGGCTTATATAGCCTGCACCCTAGAAAATGAACATCAACTAGAAAATCTTGAAAATGTTCCTTTTGCTCGTTATCAAGATACTTATGTATTTGTCGAACCAGACGACAAATCTGTTGGAATAAAAAGCGTACTAGATTACTACAATGCTCCATACGAAGATGCAGTTGTATTTGGAGATGGTAAAAACGACTTAAAAATGTTCAGAGATGAATGGACTTCTATCGCCATGGGAAATGCAATAGACAAGTTAAAGGAAAAGGCTACATTTGTAACAAAGGATGCTAAAGACGATGGTATAGCTTATGCTTGTGAGCATTTTAATTGGATATAATCGATGGTTTAATAATTTATATAAAATACAGATTGTAAGCAATTTACAGTCTGTATTTTTTTGGTTACAATTTTGTATAATTAAATTTATTGCTATTTAGAGCTATATAGATTATGTTTTTCATAAGGAGTATTATTTTTAGGGGAGGAAATAATTATGAAGGAATATAAAAGATGTAAATACTGTAGTATGGAAATGGATAAATCTGCAATGAAATGTCCTCACTGCAACAAAATTCAAGCATCAAGATTTTCTATTGATGGTAAATCAGAAAATTTCGTTGTTATACTATTGATAATAGTAGCTATAATAGTTGGCATTTCACCTAAAATCTCTAATATACAAGATTCTATTGGTTCTTTTACTTCATTTTTCGATACATCTGAGTTTTTACAAAATGCTTCAAATGAATTACAAAATATAACTGCCTTCTTTGACGATTTAGATGATGACAGAGATTATTCTTATATAGAAGCTTCTGTTGAAGATATTATATATGACTTTGAAGATGACCAAGATGATGCAGTAAGCTATTACAGTGACGAATCGCTAGAACTATCAGGTGAAATTAAAAAAATTGAAACTGATTCTAACGGTGCATATGTATACTTAAATACTTATGGTTCTAAATATTCAATATGTATTTGCATTCCAGCAAGTAATAAAGATGACGTGAATTATGTAAGTTCTCTAGAAACAGGCGACTATATCACATTTATGGGAGATTTTTATTATGATGAATCATCTGAGTATGATATTTATATAAAAAACGGATATGTTGTATAATTCACATTTATAATACGCTAAACGAAAAATATGGTGAGTCCTAAGACTCACCATATCTTTTTATTTATGTTTAAATTTTATATTCAAGATTTATTTTAAAGCCTAAACTAATCCTATTGGTTAGCTAATCTCTTGTAGCTTTCTAATCTATCTTTTGAAGCTTGTTCAGCCATAGTGAATAATTCTTCAGCTTGTTCTGGGAATTGTTTAGCTATAGAAGCATATCTTACTTGTCCCATTATGAAATCTCTGAAGCTTTCAGTAGGTTCTTTAGAATCTAATATGAATGGATTCTTACCTTCTGCTTTAAGTTGTGGATTATGTCTGTATAAATGCCAGTATCCACATTTAACTGCATCTGCTTCGTTTTGTATAGATTTACCCATACCACATTTTAATCCGTGGTTGATACATGGAGCGTAGCATATGATTAGAGATGGTCCATCATAAGCTTCAGCTTCAACTACAGCTTTAACGAATTGGTTATAATCAGCACCTATAGCAACTTGAGCAACATATACGTTACCATAAGATATAGCCATCATACCTAAATCTTTCTTTCTAGATTTCTTACCAGCAGCAGCGAATTTAGCCATAGCAGCAAGTGGAGTAGCTTTTGAAGATTGTCCACCAGTATTAGAGTAAACTTCTGTATCGAATACTAATACATTTACGTTTTCTCCTGAAGCTAATACATGGTCAACACCACCGTAACCGATGTCATAAGCCCAACCGTCTCCACCAAGGATCCATTGAGATCTCTTAACTAGGTAGTCTTTTCTAGATTTTATACTTTCAACTAAAGCTTTAGCTTCTTCTTTTTCTGGATTAGCTTTTTCTAATAATTCAACAACAGCTTTAGAAGCTTCAACTGAAGCAGCACTGTCTTCTTTAGCATCTATCCAAGCGTTTAATACTTTTGCACAGTCTTCACAACCACAAACATCTATTAAAGCTTTCATATCGTCTTCAAGTTTGTCTCTCATTTGTTTAACTGCAAGTCTCATACCTAAACCATATTCAGCATTGTCTTCGAATAAAGAGTTTGCCCAAGATGGACCTTTACCTTCATGGTTGCAAGTATATGGAGTTGAAGGAGCAGAACCACCCCAAATTGATGAACAACCAGTAGCATTAGCTATCATCATTCTATCTCCAAATAATTGAGTTACTAATTTGATGTATGGAGTTTCACCACATCCACCACAAGCACCTGTGAATTCAACAAGTGGTTGTTTGAATTGGCTACCTTTTACAGTCTTATCGTTCATTAAGTTACCTTTTGGAGCAACTTTCTTAGCATCAACAGCATAAGCCCATTTTGCAACTTCTGCTTCTTGGCTTTCTAATGGTTTCATTACTAATGCTTTTTCTTTAGCTGGACAAACGTCAGCACAGTTTCCGCATCCAGTACAGTCCATTATACTAACTTGCATTCTGAATTTTAATCCTTTTAATTCTTTACCTTTAGCATCAACAGCTACAAAGTTTTCTGGAGCAGCAGCTAATTCTTCGTCAGTTACAAGAACTGGTCTTATACAAGCATGTGGACAAACGAATGAACATCTATTACATTGGATACAGTTATCTGGAATCCATTCAGGAACGTTAACTGCAGTACCACGTTTTTCGTAAGCAGCTGTACCACATGGGAATGTACCATCTTCGTATCCTAAGAATGTAGATACTGGAAGGTCATTACCTTTTTGAGCTACCATTGGTCTTAATATGTTCTTGATGAATTCTGGTTCATCTACTTCTGGTTTTGGTGCATCAACAGCATCAGCCCAAGCAGCTGGAACATCTATTTTTACTAATGAATCTATACCAGCATCAACTGCTTTGTAGTTCATGTTTACTATAGCTTCACCTTTCTTACCGTAAGCTTTAACTATAGATTCTTTTAAGTATTTAACAGCGTCGTCTACTGGTATTATGTCAGCTAGTTTGAAGAAAGCAGCTTGACATATCATGTTTATTCTATTTCCTAAACCGATTTCTTGTCCTATCTTAACAGCGTTTATTGTATAGAATTGTATATCGTTTTTAGCGATATATTGTTTCATTTCAGCTGGTAAATGTTGATCTAATTCTTCAGGACTCCATATAGTATTTAATACGAATGTACCACCTTTTCTAAGTCCTTTTAATAAATCATATTTGTAAACATATGATTGGTTATGACAAGCTATATAATCAGCTTCGTCTAATAAGTAAGTTGATCTGATTGGAGTATCACCAAATCTTAAGTGAGACATAGTTATACCACCAGATTTTTTAGAGTCATAATCAAAGTATGCTTGAGCATATTTATCAGTATGGTCACCTATTATCTTGATAGCTTGTTTGTTAGCTCCAACAGTACCGTCAGATCCTAATCCCCAGAATTTACATCTTACAGTACCTTTTGAAGATATCTTAATTGGTTCTGCAGCTGGAAGTGAAGTGTTAGTTACGTCATCAACTATACCTATAGTAAATCCATCAACTGGTTTGTCTAATTTTAAGTTTTCAAATACTGCATGTAAGTCAGTAGGAGTAGTATCTTTAGAACCTAATCCGTATCTACCACCAACTATAACTGGAGCATTTTCAACACCTTTGTAGATGTTGCATATATCTAAGTATAATGGTTCTCCTAATGAACCTGGTTCTTTAGTTCTATCTAAAACTGCTATTTTTTCTACAGTTTTTGGCATAGCAGCTAAGAAATGTTTTTTAGAGAATGGTCTGTAAAGGTGAACTTTAACAACCCCTAATTTTTCTCCTCTAGCATTTAAGTAGTCTATTGTTTCTTCTAAAGCTTCTGTAACAGAACCCATAGCAACTACTACATGTTTAGCATCTTCTGCACCATAGTAATCGAATAAGCTATGTTTTCTTCCTGTTAATTCGCTTACTTTAGCCATGTTCTTTTCTACTATGTCTATCATATTATCATAGTATTTATTAGAAACTTCTCTTGTTTGGAAGTAAATGTCTGGGTTTTGAGCAGTACCACGAGTAACTGGGTGGTTTGGAGATAATGCTTTATCTCTGAACGCTTGAACAGCATCCATATCTATTAATTGTGCATATTCTTCATTTTCCATTAATTCTACTTTTTGTATTTCATGTGAAGTTCTGAATCCATCGAAGAAATGTAAGAATGGTAAAGAACCTTCTATTGCAGACATATGAGCTACTGGAGCTATATCAGCAACTTCTTGAACAGAACCTGAACATAATAAACATGCACCAGTTTGTCTACAAGCCATAACGTCTTGATGGTCACCGAATATTGATAAAGCTTGAGATGCTATTGCACGAGCTGTAACGTGGAATACACCTGGTAATAATTCCCCAGCAACTTTATACATATTAGGTATCATTAATAATAGCCCTTGAGATGCAGTAAATGTTGAAGTTAAAGCACCACCTTGTAATGATCCATGGAATGCACCAGCAGCACCTGCTTCTGATTGCATTTCAACAACTTTAACTTGTTGTCCAAATACATTTTTTCTTCCTTGAGAAGCCCATTCATCAACTAATTCAGCCATAGTTGAAGAAGGAGTTATTGGATATATAGCAGCAACATCAGTAAATGCATAAGCAACATGAGCAGCAGCTGTATTTCCATCTACAGTTTTCATAAATTTAGCCATTTTA
>NZ_JALEXO010000140.1 GCF_022780145.1 Intestinibacter sp. | reverse complement strand
CTTTATGTAAAGAGCCTTCTGAAATAAATATTTTTATGATATACCATGCATTAGAGCCACAGGGACTTAATTCCCTAATTGGTATTCATTCTTGCGAGGAAGGTAAATGTCCTATAGCAAAAAATATAAGAGGAGTACTTGAAGAGCCTTATATGCAGGTACAAAAGGCTGTAGAAGATAGTATGAAATCCATTACGCTTGATACTCTAATTGATAAGTATCATGAATTATCAGAAAAAGGACACGACTATTAAGATGGAGTATTTTAATAGGAGTGTTATTATGCTTAAAGTTGTTAATTCTATTAAAAACAAAATTAATAGTGGCAACATGGAAATATCTGAATCGATTAAGTTTAAAAAGACATCAGGAGCAGAGAAGATTTATAAAAAATTTCAAAAAAGCAGTTGACTTTTATTAAAAAAGAGACTATTATTTAATTAATAAAACTTGGTAACAAAAAGAAACTAAGAAAAAGAAGGTGATAGATTGAATCAGGATTTAAATACATTAACAGAGGAGCAGTTTTTAAGTCAATACAATTTAAACGACTACGAGAGACCTTCTGTTACAGTGGATACACTTGTTTTCACAGTAACCAATAAAGTAAATGAAGACATCAGAAAGCTAGACGAAAAAGAACTTAAAATTTTACTTATAAAGAGAAATGCACATCCTTTTCTAGGTAGCTGGGCATTTCCTGGAGGATTTGTTCAAATAGATGAATCACTAGATGATGCAGTTGATAGAATGATAAGAGAGGAAGCTAATATGTCAAATATATACTTTGAGCAGTTATACACATATGGAGACATAGGACGCGACCCTAGAACTAGAGTTTTATCAGTAGCACATATGGCACTTATACCAAATGAAAATTTAAAACCTAAGGTAGGAAGAGATGCCGACGATATCAGATGGTTTAGCATAAAAAGAGAAAATATCGACTGCGATAAGGAAAATGAATCTAAGTGGTTATTGAAGCTTACAAGTGAGGATGAAGAGATAAACATATCCTATGAAGTCACAGAAAAATGCATAAGAAGAGGTGTGACAGAGCTAAAGGAAGTAGTAGTAAATCCACAAGCTTTGACTCAAGAAAAACTGGCATTTGACCATTACAGAATTTTAGTGGATGCGTTGAATAGACTAAAAAATAAAATAGAGTATACGCCGATAGCATTTAATTTAGTAGGAGAGTATTTTACAAGGGCTGAAATTCAATCGATATATGAATTGATACTAGATAGAAAATTCACCAGAATGGAGCTTTGGAGAAAGATAAAAGACATGGTTGTAGAAACTGATTTAGTATCAAAGGAAAAGGGGCATCGTCCATCTAAGTACTATAAATTCAATCCAGATTGGAGTCCAAAATTTTAAAACGCTACAAATAGGTGGTAAATAAAAGTTTTTAATTTATCACCTAAAATAATAAATATTTTTTTAAAATTACTTAGTAACAAAATATGACTAAGAAATAATAAAGGAGGAAGAAAAATGTTTAACTTTAAATCTATCAAATTTTTACCAAGTGAGTATGTTTTTAAGTATAAAAATGGAAAAATAGTGAAAGAAGGAAAGGGGCTATCTTTTATATATTACGTACCAAATACTTCAGTTGTTGTGATTCCAACATCAAGTGCAGATGTGCCATTTATATTCCAAGAGATTACAAATGATTATCAAACAGTAAGTGTTCAAGGTCAAATAACTTATAAAATAGCAGATTATAAGAGAGTATCAGAAATTTTAGACTATACATACGATATGAAAAAGAAAAAATATGTAACTGAAGATTACAAGAAAATCCCTCAAAGATTAGTAAATATAACTAAGGTTTTAACTAAGAAAAGCATAGAAAATATGCCTTTAAAGGAAGCCATAAAATCTAGTGAAAGCCTAGCTAATTTAATAAGAGAAGCTTTAATTGACAGTAAAGAGGTTTTAAATCTTGGTATAGAGATAATTGGATTTTCAATTTTGGCGATAAGTCCAAATAAAGAGACAGCGAGGGCTCTAGAAGCAACAGCAAGAGAAGAAA
>NZ_JALEXO010000126.1 GCF_022780145.1 Intestinibacter sp. | reverse complement strand
TTTATTTGTAGTTAATTAAAGTTCTATATTTTTTTAACAGGATACCTATAATTACAAAAATTTTATTATTTTTTAAGTATATATTATAAAAAGATTTGATATAAATCAAATCTTTTTACAAATAAATCTATTTATTATCTTTCATTCTCATCGCTCTCATTGCGTTAAGTACTGCTATTAAAGCAACTCCAACATCTGCAAATACTGCCTCCCACATGATAGATACTCCACCAGCAGTTGCTATTAAAACTATAATTTTTACACCTAATGCAAATATTATATTTTGCCATACTATTTTATTAGTCTTTTTAGATATTGCTATAGCTTTTGCTATTTGACTTGGTTCGTCGTTCATTATAACTACATCAGCTGCTTCTATAGCTGCGTCTGATCCAAGTCCACCCATTGCTATACCTACGTCTGCCCTAGCTAATACTGGAGCATCGTTTATACCATCTCCAACGAAAGCAACTTTTTGTTTTTCTGTTCTGCCTTGGTAGATTTCTTCTATTTTTTCTACTTTTTCATCTGGTAATAGGTTTGAATATACTTTATCTAATTTTAATTCTTCAGCTACTGAATCTGCAACTTTTTTGTTGTCTCCAGTAAGCATAACTGTTTGTTTGATTCCTATTTCCTTTAATTTTGCTATTGCTTGTTTACTGTCTTCTTTGATTTCATCTGATATTACTATATATCCAGCAAATTTACCGTCAACTGCTACATAGATAACTGTACCTATTTCAGTAACTGGAACATATTCTATGTTGTCGGTCTTCATTAATTTTTCATTACCAGCTAAAACTATTTTTCCATTGTAGTTTACCTTTATACCATGTGCTGCTATTTCTTCATATTCTCCAATTCTTCCTAAATCTAAGTCCTTGTCGTATGCTGCAACTATTGATTTAGCTATTGGATGGTTTGAGTTTGCTTCTGCATATGCTGCGTATTCCATAAGCTCATCTTCTGAAACATTTACTGCGTTTACTTTTGTTACGTTGAATACACCTTTTGTAAGTGTTCCTGTTTTGTCAAATACTACAGTGTCTACATATCTCAATGCTTCTAAGTAGTTACTTCCCTTTATTAACACACCGTTTTTAGATGCGAAACCAATTCCACTGAAGAAAGTAAGTGGTATTGATAAAACTAATGCGCAAGGGCAAGAAACAACTAAGAATGTCAATCCTCTCAATATCCAATCATACCAAACAGCTTTACTAGACATATCTATAACCATTGGCGGTATTATAGCTATTATAGCTGCTAGTGCAACAACTACTGGAGTGTAGTATTTAGAGAACACACTTATGAAGTTTTCAGTTTTTGCTTTTTTACTACTTGCATTTTCAACTAAGTCTAATACCTTTGAAACTGCTGATTCTCCAAAGTCCTTAGTTACTTCTATAGTTAATAATGCATTTTTGTTTATAAATCCTGAAAGAACTTCATCTTCTACTTCTACAGTTCTAAGCACTGATTCACCAGTAAGCGCTGATGTATCTACCATAGAAGATCCTTCTATTACTATACCATCAAGAGGAACTCTTTCACCTGGTTTAACTACGATTATATCTCCAATTTCTACTTCTTCTGGATCTACAACCTCTATATCATTTCCTATTTTTAAATTAGCTATATCAGGTCTAATTTCCATCAAGGCTGAAATTGATTTTCTTGATTTACCAACTGCTAATCCTTGTAAAAATACACCTAATTTGTAAAATACCATAACACCAACTGCTTCTGATGTTTCACCTATTAGGATTGCTCCAACAGTAGCGACTGTTATTAAGAAGTTTTCATCGAATACTCTACCATTTTTCATGTTTTTAGCAGCTTTTAATAATACATCTCCACCTACTACTAAATAAACTGCTATGAATAATACTGTACTTATGATGCTTCCTTCACCATGACCACCTATTATTTCTTGAGCAAATGTTATAGCATATACGATTATACCTACTATTAATCTCAATTTATCTATCTTGTCTTTATCGAATTTCTTTTCAACAGCTTTGTTTAATTGTTTATTTTGAGATTTTGAAACACCTTTTACTTGTATATTTATACAGTGTTCAAGATTTTTAACTATTTTTGCAACTTCTTCTACTACTTCCCTTCTAGATACACTTCCATCTAATTCTATATCTAGCATGCAATTTCCAAAATCTAGAGTAGCATCTTTTACACCTTGTGATTGTTTTGTTTCAAACTCTATTTGGTCGGCGCATTGCATACATTTTAAGTTTTCTAATTTTAATTGTAATTGTCTAGAATTAGTCTTTCTGTTATCGTGTACTTGTATATCAAGGCCTGGCTCTGTTGTATTTATTATGTCTAATACTTTGTTTATAACTATATTTCTCCTAACTCCAGCCTTTAATTCGAAGCTTAATTTTTTGTTTACAAAATTTAAGTTTGATATTTCTACTTCCTCTAATGCTTCTACCTTTTGGTTGATTACTTCGGCACAATGCGCACAGTCTAATCCACCTAGAGTCATATCTACTTTTTTATTGTTTCCTTTGCTAGAAGCTTTTTCTATAACTTGAATGTCAAGTCCTGGTTCTGTCGTATTTATTATATCTATTGCCTTTTGTATAGTTAAACTTCTACTAGCTCCATCTTTTAATTCAAAGCTCAATTTCTTATTTACGAAGTTTAAATTTGATATTTCTACTTCGTCTAACGCTTCTACCTTTTGGTTGATTACTTCTGCACAATGTGCACAATCTAATCCACCTAGAGTCATATCTACTTTTTTATTGTTGACTTTGCTAGAATCTTTTTCTATAACTTGTATGTCAAGTCCTGGTTCTGTTGTATTTATTATATCTATTGCCTTTTTTATAGTTAAACTTCTACTAGCTCCATCTTTTAATTCAAAGCTCAATTTCTTATTTACGAAGTTTAAATTTGATATTT
>NZ_JALEXO010000060.1 GCF_022780145.1 Intestinibacter sp. | reverse complement strand
TTTTCCTTAGCTATCCATCCAGTTACAACGCCTACTGCTGCCTTCCAATCTCCAAATCCAAGTGGTGTAAATATCCACGCTATAGTATTACCTATTGATGCAAGTATTGAATCCTCCATTTCGCACATTCCACCGAAATTGAAGTTAGATAAGAACCATATAAGTATTGTTGAGCCTAGAATTATTGTTCCCGCTTTTATAGCAAATCCTTTTACTTTTTCCCAAGCATGTATTAAAACACTTTTTAAAGTTGGTATTCTATATTGAGGAAGCTCCATTATAAAGTTTGAAGTTTCACCTTTAAACATTGTCTTACTTAATATCAATGCGCCTATTACCGCTACTACTATACCTATCATGTATATAGAATAAACTATCAATGTTTGGTTGTATCCCGCAAATAAAGTCGCCGCAAACATTAGATATATAGGTAATTTAGCACCACAAGACATAAATGGTGTTATCATCATAGTTATTTTTCTATCTTTTTCACTTTCAAGAGTTCTAGATGCCATAAGAGCTGGTACTGAACAACCATATCCCATTAGAAGTGGTATGAAAGATTTCCCTGATAAACCAAATTTTCTAAATAATCTATCCATTACGAATGCAACTCTCGCCATGTATCCACTGTCTTCTAAGAACGACATCAATAAGAATAATACTAATATTTGTGGTAGGAAAGATACGACTCCTCCTACACCTGCAAGTATACCATCTCCTACAAGTCCTAATGCCCATTCAGCAGCACCCATATTTTCTAGAGCACCCATTATAGTCTCTGTAAGTGGTCCATCCCAAAAGTCACAAACTAGAGTTTGTAATTTTACACCTATACCTAATATACCTTCTCCAAACGTTATATGGAATAATGCGTACATGATCACCAAGAAGGCTGGTATTGCCAATACTCTATTTGTAAGTATTTTATCTATTTTATCTGATTTTGTTTCTTTTCTCTGTCCGTTTGATTTTACCGGTTTTTTAACTGTTTTATTTACTACATCTGATATAAATTTATATCTTTGATCCGCTATTTCAGCTTCTGTATCACCATCGAAATCGTCGTTAGCCTTCTCTACTATTGAAGTAATTTTCGCTCTTTTATTCCCTGGTAATTTTTCCATCACGACTTCATCTTCTTCAAGAATTTTTATCGCTTGCCACATTTCATAGGAATTAGAATTCTTATCTTGACCTTGATTTTCATTCTCACTAATTAGACAAACTATTTCTTCTATGTAGTTTTTAATTTGTGGTGAAAATATTTCTAAATTTGTATCTTGTACATTTGATAAAGCGATATTTTGCGCTTCCTTCATTAATTCATCCACACCTTTACCAGTTCTAGCTACTATCGGAACTACTGGAACACCTAGTAATTTTGAAAGCTTTTTACAATCTATTTTTGTTCCCGAAGCTTCGACCTCATCCATCATATTTAAAGCTATTACTGTAGGTATTTTTGTCTCTAATACCTGTAGAGTTAAATACAAGTTTCTCTCTATATTAGTTCCGTCTACTATATCTATTAAAGCATCTGGTTTTTCATCTACTATATAATCTCTCGCTACTATTTCTTCTGCTGAATATGGAGATAGAGAATATATCCCCGGTAAATCTACTATCTCTACTTCTTTATTTTTCTTGTATTTTCCTGTTTTTTGTTCAACTGTAACACCTGGCCAGTTACCGACATGTTGTTTTGAACCTGTTATATCATTAAATAATGTTGTTTTCCCGCAGTTTGGATTGCCTGCAAGTGCTATTCTTATACTCATTTTTTCTCTCCTCTAATACTTTTTATATCAACTCGGTTAATATATCCGATAATTATTTTAAGTTTATATGCTCAGCCTCATCTTTTCTCAAGCTAAGCTCATATCCTCTTAAATTTATTTCTATCGGATCTCCTAAAGGAGCTACCTTTACGACCTCAACATCTACACCTGGAGTTATCCCCATATCCATTAGTCTTTTTCTCACAGGTCCTTTTTTACCAAGGTTTAGAACTACTCCCCTTTCTCCTGGTTTTAAATCTCTCAACGTCTTACTCATAATCTATCCTCCTAATTACTAATTAACTATTATTTTATTTGCCATACCTCTATTTAAAGCTATTTTTGAGCCTTTTACCATTAAAATTAATCCGCTGCTATTTTCTGAAATAACTTCTATTTTTTCGCCAGTTATAAAACCTAAGTTTTGTAAATGTCTTTTAACCTGTTCTTTAGCACGTATTTCTTTTATTATCTTTTGTTCTCCTATACTAACCATAGTTAATGACATAACTTTCACCCTTCCTTATTTAATATATTAATTCGTTTTATATTTTAAAATCGTACTTTATTGATATTGATTATCATTACATTTATATAATATATCTTTTATTTTTGTTTGTCAATATCAAATGATAATAATTCTTATTTTTAAATTCGTCAATTTTTTTTAATAATTGCCTAATAATTTTTGAATCTTTTTTTAATAATAAATATTAAAAAGGAAGTGAAGTAAAATATGTTTCAGAGTAAATTAATCAAATTTTGTTCCCCTACACTAGCTGGCTTTAAGACAGGCAGTTTATTTAAATTTAAAAATATATACAATATTTCTGTGGATAAAATTTTAAAAGAATACAATAAAAATTACAATAAAAAGGGAGTTTATTTTTTTAATATATTTGAAAAAAATGATTATACCTTAATTTACGTGTATAGACCTTATTATTTACTTCGCGACTTATCTTCTTGTGAAATCAGCGATTTTTTAAAATTATACGGATACAAATTAGATAATCTAGACAACAGCTTGACACAGCTTAAACATCGATTTGAAAGCCTACAATCTACACCCCATGAAATAGGTTTGTTTTTAGGCTATCCCTTTTGTGATGTAAAGGGCTTTATAGATAATCGAGGCAAAAATTATAAATGTTGTGGCTGTTGGAAAGTTTACGACAACGAAAAAAGTACATCGCTCTACTTTGATAAATGCAAGCAATGTACTAATTTATACTGTCGTCTATTTAATTTTGGCGTACCTTTAGACAAATTAATTCTACCAATACCAATGTGGAATTAGCATAGCATC
>NZ_JALEXO010000019.1 GCF_022780145.1 Intestinibacter sp. | reverse complement strand
AAACATAATTTTCTGAAGGTACTAGCTCTGCAGCAGTAGTTATTTTTGTTTTTGTTTGCTTAGTTAATCCACCTACAAGCCCTAATATATCATCACCTAAAACATCTTTTATTGTACTATCAGTAAAAATAAAATTATCGTTATCCTCTAAAATATCCCAGTTCTGCATCTTATTTATTATACCTGGGGCTCCCTCATAAGGAGTTCCACAAGTTACGATTTTATCTACCTTGTCTTCAGATTTATACTTAGACATATAGCTAGATGCAACTATTCCTCCCATAGAATGGCATACTAAATCTACTTTATCCACATCTAATTCATTTATAAACTCTCTCAATTTATCAGCATTATCTGAATTACTTTCCATCCAGTTGTAGCTGAAAAAGTAAACAGGTCTATCAGTAGAATCACATAATGTATCTATGAGATTTTTATAAGCATTTTGTGCCCCATACTCTCTATACTCTATCCCAAAAGAATTTTCATGTTCTTTTAGAAGTTTTTGATTTTGAGGCGGTTTAACATATACAGTTCCTAACAAATCATTAGACAAACCTATAAAAGATTCAGCACTGTTAACTACACCAAATTTAATTCCATATTGTGGATCCCATATAACACTCGTCCTATCATAATCACCATAAAGTGCAGATGAAGAAAATAATCTAGTTCCCATAACTCCAGGAAGTACTATAATAGGATCATCATCTACAGTTTCCTCATATGGATTTAAAACCCTCACTGTACAACTCACAGTAATTCCATCTGATGTTTCTCCAGTAATAGTACATTTTCCTATTTTATCAAAAGTCTTAATTTGTAAATTTATAGTTGTATCGTATGTATCTGATGATTTATTTATATAATTTGTAGCAGAATTTATCTTAGCCACACTTTCATCACTACTTGTCCATGTTATCTCATCAGTACTAATAGTTCTAGAGAAAAAGTTCACATCTATACCACTAGTTGAGCTAGTATAAAACTCATAGCTATCCTTTTCTATTTGAATGCGTGTATCAAAGGCAGCATCATCTATATATTCATAAGGAATATTATTATCTATAGCATAAGTCTCTGATAAAGAATCTCTGTAAACGTACATTGTCAAATTTGTACAATCATCAAACGCAGTATTAGTATAAGAATCACCTATTTTAACTATAGTCTTTGGCATATATATTTCCTTCAAATTAGTGCATCCTTGGAACGCATTTCCACCTATATTCGTTACACCTTGATATAATTTGACACTAGTCAAAGAAATACATCCTCGGAATGTATCTGAGTATATACATGTTATATTTTTAGGAATTACTATACTAGTCAAGTTCTTGCAATAATTGAATGCTTCTGTTCCCAACTCAGTTAACCCCTGTGGCAAAACTACATTATCTAAGCTAATACAATTAGAAAAAGCTCCATAGTCTATAACAGTTACAGTGTCTGGTATATCTATCGTTTCTAATGATGTACACGCACGAAAAGCAAATTGCCCTATATTCTCTAAACCATCTGGTAAATATATTGTCTTCAAATCAAAGCATCCATTAAATGCAGATCTTCCTATAGTTTTAATAGTACTTGGTATAGTAACTTTTTCTAAATTCCAACATGAATCGAATATGCCCCTTGGTATTTCAGTCAATCCCTCAGAAAATATAGCTTCAGATAAAACATCGCATCCACAAAATACACCGCTGCCTATAGTTTTAATAGTACCTGGTATAGTAACACCTACTATATTACAGTTATGAAACGCATAATCACCTAAATTTTCCAATTCGCTTGGTAATTCAACATTTCTTAATCTACTACAATCGTCAAACGCATAATATCCTATAGTAGTTACACTGCTTGGTATGCCTATACCTACTAAATTTGTACATTCATTAAATGCATAGTTCCCTATTTTTGCCAAACTTTCTGGCATTGTAACACTATTTAACTTAGAACATGCTGAGAATGCATACGATCCTATTTCTGTGACTCCATCTGGTATCACAACACTAACTAATGTCTTAGATCCTGCAAATGCAGATTGCCCTATCGTCTTTACATCCTTTCCATCAATTGTAGAAGGAATAACTACTTCAGTATCGCTACCTGTATATTTAGTTATCGATACGCCACCATCTACCTCAGTATACTCAAAATACTCAGAAGCCGTACTCTCCGCCACAGTACTAGCCTCTCCTTCTGCTGAAGCTAGGTCGAAACTACTTACAAGCGATTGATAAATTCCATCCATATCCACAGTCTGTGCATAAGATATAATCTCACCTAGACCGGAGTTAAATACGAAAGAAATTGTAATTGAAAAAATTATTGCCTTTCTTAACCACTTTTTCATTTAAAGTTTTCCCCCTTTTTTTAAAAATTATACCTAACTTTACAAAAAAATTTATTTTTTACAATTTTATGTTATAAGTATAATTTAATTTTGTCGTTAAAACAACATTTTGCAAATTTATTTTTTACAAAAATTTCCTAAAAAATTTATTGTAATTTAGTATTATTTGTATTACTATATATAATACAAAGTTGAATGTTTAAAAGGAGGACCTTATATGATTTTAAAATTAAATTTTGAAAGTGAAATCCCAATTTACGTACAGCTTAGAAACCAAATCGTAATGGCAATCGCGCATGGTGACTTAGTTCAAGGCGAAAAACTACCTACAATAAGACAACTAGCAGAAGATCTTGGCATAAACAACATGACTGTAAACAAATCCTATGCAATGCTCAAGCAAGAGGGCTTTATATCAATCGACAGAAGACATGGAGCCAAGGTAAATCCCATCCTAACTCCCGACTTTGAGTTCAAGGAAAAGCTAGAAGACGACTTATCTCTAATCATTTCTGAGGCCGAAATAAGGGGCATAAAAAAGGATGAATTTATGAAGATATGCGAAAATATTTTCAACTCGATGAAGAGCTTGAAAGCAGAAAAAGAATAAATTAACGAAAAATTTTCTAATATCATGTTTAAAAAAATTAAAATAGTAAATACTTAAGGAAAGGTGGTTATCCCAATGTTATTCAGAGTCATTATGGCTTCATGTGTTTTTATAGTGTTCATAACTATATACGCTACACTACACTCTGCATATAAACCTAGCAAAAATATGTTTATGGCTGTAACTTTGCCCTCACAAGTATTAGAAGGCGAATTTGTAAAAAGCATCCAAAAGGAATTTAAATCTCTTTGCAATAAAATCTACCTAGCTATGATTTTAACTGCAATCCCAGTTATTTTTCCATTTTGGATTTTTGAAAATACTACTGTTTATATACTTTATATAATGGTTTGGAGTTTATTTTTCTCATACTACGGTTCTACCGTACCATTTAAGAAGATGAACCGCAAAGTCAAAGCTGAGAAACGCAAAAATCAATGGTTTGTCGGCGAGAAAAAGGTCGTTTACTGCGATACTAAGACGACTTTACTTAAAAGTTCTATGCCTATTAGCGATAAATATTTTTTAATTCCTTTATTGATAAATATTTTGGTATTAGTTATATGCTTTAAGAATTTTTCGAGTGAAAATATTGCCTTTTTAATAATTTCAGTTTTAAACTTTGCGTTTGTTATGTTTCTATTTTACACAGCAAAGGGTTCAAACAAAAGCAAGCTTAAAACCTACAGCACAGATTCTGAAGTCAACTTGATACTAAATAAAGCAGAAAAAAGAATGTTTTCAATCTATTTTTTAATAAATGCTATTTTTGAATCTATTACACTTTTAGTCATGTACCTTGTGCTATTAGATTACATAGATATCAAATTCTTCGATGTAATAATGATATCTATAGTCATACTATCATTTACAATAGCTATGGGATTTGTATATATCAAAAGAAAAATGTCTAGCTTAGAAGAAGAATTAATGGAGAAAAAAAATTACGAAGAAATTATTGTAGACGATGACGACTACTGGATCGACGGTATCTACTACTACAATCCTAACGACACTAGCACGACTGTGTCTAGTCGTTTTGGATACGGTATGACATATAATCTAGCTACAAAACACGGTAATTTCATGGGCAAAAAACTAGATAAAATCGTATTAATCGCTACATTTGTAATTATTGTAATTTTAATGGTTCCTATTGAATTTGCAAACAGCAAAATTACACTTAGCGCAACTGAGCCTAATATTAGTATTTCCGCTTTTCCTTATTCTTATGAATTAAATTACGAGGATATCGAAAGCATTACTATAACTGACGAGCCTATTTCCTTCAGACTTAGAACTAATGGTATAGGAACTGACGAAAAGCTAATTGGAAACTTCAAAAGCGACAAATACGGCAAATGCAGAGTCTATCTTTACCCAAAGGATAACTCTGAATACATAGTAGCCAAACTAAAAAACAGCAAATTTGACTACTTAATATACAACACAAAGGACAAAGCATATACACAAAAAGCTTACACAAAAATATTAAACAACATAAAATAATAAACGGGGCATTATAACAACACCGTATAATGCCCCATTTGTATCTCAATAAATTAAATATCGTTACTATTTATAAACTTTTCAAATAACACCTTACATTTATCCATAAGAGCTGCACATTCCTCCTCCTTCAAATGGACTAAAAGCTCACCATGATCGCTATCCTTTATCTTAAAAACTAAAATTTCTTCCTCATCCTCTTCATCACTGTAAATTTTCTTCTGAACAGGTGATAACATAATGTAGTTTTCGCCATCAATCTCTATTGAAAATATTTTTTCGAAAGTAGTCTCAACGCCATCTTGATCCCATAAAACAATTGTATTTTCATCCATAAATAATCTCCTCAAATCTATCATATATTAAAAATTGTACCCTTTATAAATTCTATGTTTTTACAGCTAAAAATATGTTTTACGCAATCAAAAAAACTGCTACACAAACTAAAGTTCATGTAACAGTTTTTACTTTCAATTATAAAATTTTACTATATTCTAGCAACGCCAGTATCTCTAGCTGCTTTAGCAACTGCTGCAGATACTTCTTTACCAACACGTGGATCAAATGCATCTGGTAATACGAATTCTGTAGTTAATTCTTCGTCTTTGATTATTCCAGCTATTGCATAAGCTGCGGCAACCTTCATAGCTTCGTTGATTTCGCTAGCTCTAACATCTAAAGCTCCTCTGAATATTCCAGGGAAAGCAAGAACGTTGTTTACTTGGTTAGGGAAATCTGAACGTCCAGTACCAACTATAAATGCTCCACCTTCTTTAGCTTCATCAGGGAATATTTCTGGAGTTGGATTAGCCATAGCGAATACTATTGATTTTTCTGCCATAGTAGCTACCATTTCTTTTGTAACCATGTTAGGTCCAGAAACACCTATAAATACGTCTTTTCCTTTTAATACATCAGCTAATGAACCTGATTGGTCGTTTTTATTAGTTACCTTTAGCATTTCTTCTTGAGCCCAGTTTAAACCTTCTGATTTAGAATAGATTGCTCCCTTTCTATTACATAAAACTATGTCTTTTACGTTTAAGTTAAGTAACATTTTTGCTATTGCCATACCTGCAGAACCAGCACCATTTATTACGATTTCTAGGTCTTCTAATTTTTTACCAGCAAGCTTTGCAGCATTTATTATACCAGCTGAAACTATTATTGCAGTACCATGTTGGTCATCGTGGAAAACTGGTATATCTAATTCTTCCTTTAATCTATTTTCTATTTCTATACATCTTGGAGAGTTTATATCTTCTAGGTTGATTCCACCAAATACTGGCGCTATTAATTTTACTGTTCTAACTATTTCATCTATATCCATAGTGTCTACACATATTGGGAATGCATCGACACCTGCGAATTCCTTAAATAATATTGATTTACCTTCCATAACTGGTATAGCAGCAGATGCTCCTATATTTCCAAGTCCAAGAACTGCTGTACCATCACTTACTACTGCAACCATATTTGATTTGCAAGTGTATTTGTAAACATCGTCTTTGTTTTCTTTTATTTTTAAGCATGGAGCTGCTACCCCTGGAGTATAAGCTGTAGATAAATCATCCTTAGTTGAAACTCCTACTTTACTTTTTATGCTTACTTTTCCTACATTTTCCTCATGCATTTTTAATGCTAATTCATTAAAGTCTTTCTTTGCCATGTTTTTCCTCCAAATTTCATCTCAAATATATTTTTTATAAGAAAATCTTTATCCTAAAGATCCATAATGTTGATTTTTAAGCACTTGGCGTAGCAAGTGCGATAACCTTTTTGAAATGCATGACGGAAATTATATTTATCCAAAATTTCAAAGGAATATAATTTCCTATGCATTATAAATTTATTTCTCTTTCGAATTCTTTTCTCTTATTGTAGATATTATTGCCTTGGCAATCTATAGCTACTATTAATTGTAGATCCTCTACTTCAAGTCTTCTAACAGCTTCTGCTCCTAAATCATCATAAGCTATTACTTCACATTTTTTGATTGAGTTAGATATGTAAGCTCCTGCACCGCCGATAGCAGCTAGGTAAACGGCCTTGTATTTTTTCATGCCTTCTACTACGACGTCGTTTCTCTTTCCTTTTCCTATCATTATTTTTAGACCTTTTTCTAAAAGAGGAACTGTTAAATCGTCCATACGATAGCTTGTTGTAGGCCCTGCTGAACCGATTATTTCACCTGGTTTATTTGGCGCTGGTCCAACGTAGTAAATAGCTTGACCATTCACATCAAAAGGAAGCTCTTTTCCTTCATTTAGTGCAGCCACCATTCTCTTATGAGCTTGATCTCTTCCTGTATATAAAACGCCGCTTATCTTCACGACATCACCACATTTTAATTTTTCAATATCTTCATTTGTACATGGAGTTTTTAATTCTATCATAATTTATCCCCCTTATAAAAGCATTCTTCGTATCTATTTATTTAAAAAATCCTATAAAATCACGCTCTTATGTCTTGATGCATGACAATTTATATTAACAACAACTGGAAGTCCTGCTATATGAGTTGGGAAAGTTTCTATATTTACAGCAAGAGCAGTAGTTCTTCCACCTAATCCTTGAGGTCCTATTCCTAAGTTATTTACAGCTTCCAACATTTCCTTTTCTAAATCTGCTATAAATGGGTCTGCGTTGTGTTCTCCAATTTCTCTAGTTAGAGCCTTTTTAGCAATTTGAGCGCACTTGTCTACTGTTCCACCTATTCCAACGCCTACAACTATCGGTGGACATGGGTTTGGACCAGCTTCAGATACAACATCTACTATAAATCTCTTGATTCCATCTAATCCATCAGATGGCTTTAACATCTTCAATTGGCTCATATTTTCACTACCAAATCCCTTTGGTGCGTATACTATCTCAAGCTTATCTCCCTTGACCATATCGTAGTGAATTACGGCTGGAGTGTTGTCTTGAGTGTTTTTTCTAGTAATTGGGCTTACTACAGATTTTCTAAGATATCCTTCTGTATATCCAAGACTTACACCTTTGTTTATAGCTTCTGTCAAAGTATCTCCTTCTATTCTGACATCTTGGCCTACCTTGACAAAGAATACAGCCATTCCTGTATCTTGACATATTGGAACTTCTTTTTCACATGCTATTTTTGCATTTTCTATTAAAATATTTAAAACATCTTTTCCTAGATCGCTTTCTTCTTTTTCTAGATTTTGCTTAAAACAATCTACAACATCTTGACCTAAGAAAATATTTCCTTCTATACATAAACGTTTCACTTCTTCGGTAATTTGAGCAGAATTAATAACCTTCAAACGAACATACCTCCCCATTATTTTATAATTATTCGTCTTTCTATCTTAACATTATTTAGTCCAGAAAACAAGTTTTTTGAAAATTTCTGTCTGATGCCTCCACAATTATTATAACTATATTATTTCTAATTTTTAAATTATTATACATATATGTAAAAATTTATTTAATAATTCCCGTCTCTTATGATAAGAAACTATTTTTCAACAAAATAAAAATAGACCCTATGCATTGAGTCTATTAAATATCATTATTTACCTATATAAGATATGCCAAATGCTCCAGGTCCTACATGTGTACCTATTATAGCACCTATTTCTCTAGTTGCTTCTTCACCTAATTCGAACTTTGGCTTACAGCTATCCTTAAAATCATCTAAATTTTTGATTATTCTAGTATATCCAAATTCAACACAGTGATTTTCATCTGGAATATTTTCTTGCATATAATCTACCATAAATTTTATAGATTTTTTGTGTCCTCTAGTCTTTGCAAGTACTTCGACAGCACCATCTACAACTGATATTACAGGAGTTATACCAAGAACTCCACCTACTAATGCAGATGTAGCAGATAGTCTACCCCCCATTTTTAAATATTTAAGGGTGTCCATTACAGCCACTAATTTTACTCTTTTTACAAGTTCCTCTACTTCTGATGCTATTTCTACTGCAGTCTTGCCTGCATCTCTCAACTTAACAGCCTCTCTGATAAGTACTGCCAATCCAAGGCTGGCGTTTTTTGAATCTACAATATGTATCTTATCAGTTTCAATCATTTGAGACGCTATCACAGCTGATTGATATGTGCCACTTAATTTTGATGATAAGAATATCCCTACTATTTCATCCCCAGCATCTATAAATTTTTCAAAAACTTCTACAAATCCAGCTGGATTCATTTGTGAAGTCTTAGGTAATTCTTCAGCCTCTTCAAGTCTTTTATAAAATTCATCATGAGTTATATTGACACCATCTAAAAAGCTCTCTTCCCCAAATGCAACGTGTAAAGCCACTAATTCTATACCTAATCTCTCAGCTTCTTCTCTAGTTATATCACTCGAACTATCTGTTATTATGCGTATCATAAAAATAATTCCTCCCACCACGACATCTAATTTATTACATTTATTTCTATACTATTTTTATATTAACTGTATATGTATTTATTCCCATATAAACTTTCTATTATCCTACTTCTATATTAACTTTATGTGTATTATATCCACTTTGTAATTTTATATACATCTCGAAAAATAATTTTATAACAATTTTTATTTATAAGTCAATAGTAATTTGAATATCAAAATATTTGTTTTTCAATTTGTTGCAAATGAAAAGGGATATTTAAAACTAGAAAAATCTATTTTAAATATCCCTTTTCGACGTTTATATTAAATTTAATGTATCACATCTGCGTACTTAAAATTAGTAACCTTTTGCAAATCCTCAGGCTTCAGCTCAATTTGATGTCCTATTTTACCAGCGCTGACTATTATAGTATCCAAATCCTTTGCCTTTTCATTTACAAATGTACCATATAATTTTTTCATACCTACAGGAGAGCACCCTCCTCTAATATAGCCTGTAACCTTGTTTATATCCTTGACATGAATCATTTCGACGCTTTTTTCACCAGCTGCTTTTGCCGCCTTTTTAAGGTCTAAATTTTGGTCGACTGCTATTACAAAAACATAGTATTCCTTGCTGTGACCTTGCACTACCAAGGTTTTATAGACTTGCTCTACATCTCTACCTATAGCATTTGCGACGGTGATTCCGTCTACATGCTCACCATCTGTTTTATATGAATGTGTCTCGTAATTTATTTTATTCGAATCTAAAATTCTCATCGCATTTGTCTTTACTTTTTTTGCCATTTATATCCACCTCTATTATTTTACCTCATCTGTAGTTTTTCTAAAGCTTAATTTAAAATAAGCTATAGCTCCAACCACAAATGATAAAATTGTAATTATCGCATGTACTATATTTGTTCTAATTGAAACAAAATACACAGCCACTGCGCAATAAATTATACCCATAATTATGTACATTATTCCATCTAATAAGTTATTTGTTTTAAATTTAAACATATAAAGCACCTCCTAGCAATGTGCAATTCTATATATAAACATTTATAGTTTCATACTTTATGAAACCTAAATTAAATAGTCTTCACCCATTTCTTGATCAAATCTTTTCTGTAAATTATACCCCTCCAAAAGCATAGACACAACCTTTTGTTTTACATCTTCGGGTTCTAATATTGTAGCATAAATTCCAAGTTTTAGTATTTTTTTTATGACATTTTCTTCATCAAATTTATAATATTTAACTTCTAAAATATAGTAATCCTCCATCTTAAACGATTTTTTATCGTAAGCAGAAAATAAAAAATGAGCCCTTTCCACTGTATTACTACTAAATGTTGGTGTATCACTATTAAACGCCGGAATAATTTGTAGCTTCAATGTGACCATCTGATTGCTTAATTCCCTCTTAAAAAATTCTCTCTTTCCAATAGCGTCTACTTCCTTTTGTAACTGGATTAGATCCTCATCTAAGTCTTCAAAAAACTCTATATCCTCTATACTATCTAAATCTATATAAAAAAGCTCTCTCTTCTCTATACAGTAAACAGACAGCTTGAACCTGTTCTCTCTCACAAGATAGCTAAGCTTAAATGGCATCCCTATATGCTCGTATTTCTCTCCATTATGAGTAAATCTATATTTTATAAATTTATTATATCTAAAAGAGCATACTATAACCTTAATAAATCTCTCGTCTATATGATATTCATTTTTTAAATCCATTGTAAACAAAGGCTCTACATCCTGCAATTTATCTTCTAGCTTCAAAATGATATCCTCATCTAGAAACAACCTCGCCATATCGTCCTTTATTATTGATTTTAGCCAGCGTTTCTCTAAAACAGTCGGATTTATAGGAATTTTTTTATCAGTAAACATAGGCTTAAAGTCCGCACCCATTATACCATAAGGATTTTCGCTATATCCAAGCACATTTTTTATAAAATCCTCATCTGCAATTTTTGTGTCCATTAGAAGCTTTTCTACTTCTTCATCCGTAAATTTTCTGCCATCGACAGCTTGATTCATTATTCTTGTCAAAACTATAAATAATTTGTTTTTATATGTATTAAAATACTCCATTATTTAAATACCCCATATCTTCTTAATAACTTGTTTCTTTCATCTTGAAACTGCTCATTCATTTCCTTATTTAAAACTACAACATGCCCTTCAAATGTCCTAAACCAAGGAATTAATTCAGATGTTTCTATCAAACTTATTGTAAATAAGTATTTTCCATCGCCTATTTTATCTAAAGTAGCCCATTTTTTCTCCCTCAAAAGTCTTTCATATAGATCTCTGTCATTTACCTCATCTATGTAAAAAATAGCCTGTACTGTCTCCTCCTCTAGAGTTCTAGTCTTTTCAGGTGGAATGGAACAGTTCCACATATTTAATCTTTGGTTTAAATCTACATCAGCTAAATTTTTAGGCTTCTTCTTAAGTGGTTTAACTGATTTTATTTTGTCGACCCTAAAAATTATGTACTCATCTGTGACTAGGTTATTTTCATCTATACCCCTAGTCATCACAAATAATCTTCCATATAATTGGTCTATTATCTTGTACAAATAACAAACCTTTAGCTTAACCCTGTAATTATCTATCTCAACAAATCTGTTTCTTTCTATATTAAACAAAACTATTTCATCTAAAATACTGTGTATTTGATTGCCTGAAAAATAATACCAATCCCTATATACTTCTTCATTGTCGTAGTAATTTAAATTCATTATATCCAGATCACTTTTCAATGTTTCCTGTAAATAATATCCAGGAACCTTATAAGGTGCTATTTCAGAATAAAAAATAGCTAGATTTAAGATTGCCTCCTTCTGACCCAAGGAAAAACCTTCAAAAAATTCCTCCTTTGATTTATATAGATATCTTTTACCATCTTTCACTCTATCTATCAAGCCCTCTTTTAACAATTTTTTTAGATGTCTCTCCATAGTAGTGGAGCTTGCTATATCGTCAGTTTGACTTGTTTTGCCGTTGATATAGCTCATTGTTTCGTACTCATTTAAAATATCGTCCATACTCATAGGGCCCTGATTTAAAATTTCTAAAATAAAAAAATACAGTATCAAATCAAAATCCTGAAAATTTTTTATAAAATACGCTTGAGATAAAAAATTCTTTGAATAAATAACTGCATCGTAGCATAATCCGACATATTTTCTATTTTTTTCGTAATTATCCTTGCAATTTTCTTCAAAGATATTCTTAATTCTACGTTTTTCAGCTCTAAGCTTTCTCTCAGAAACCTTAAAAATCTCATTATTATTATAAGAGCTGTAAATGTATATAATCCTAACAATATCTCTTATTTTATTAAAGCTATCTATCAAAATACTATTTTTCTCGTTACATTGCTTTGTAACTTTATTTTTTGATTGTTTTTTAACTTTCCTTTTACTGCTAATCAACTTGCCTTCCAATTAATAAACCTTCCTTTAAACTGTACTTTTCTAAATATTATATCACTTAATTTATCAATTGTTTACACAAAAAATGACTGCAAAGCGGTTATTTAAAACCACCCCACAGCCTTTATATAAAGCCAATAGCCCTCACTCCATTGACCCTATACCGATTTTACTTAAACCTATTATTAATTTATAATTCCCTCAGTTTAAATTATTAATTGGATTTCCCGTTAACTTGTTAGCTGTCCCTCGTTAACTTCGTACTTTTATATTATATTATTTAATTATTTTTATCTCCCCAAAAAACGTGCCGTAGTCCGATGCTTTTTCATTTGTCTTGTATTTATATTTTTTTATGTATATTTATAAATGTAAAATTTATATTTTTAATCGTTTTATTTTTATAAAATTTATATTTTTTTACATAATTTTCATCATTTTGGCCATAATACATATAAATAACTGATTATATATTTAGAAAGGAGATAAATTATGGAATTTTTTAAAGGACTATTTTCACATATACAACCTATTTTTGCAGTATTATTTTCTGTTGTACTTTTTAACGCAATCATTCTACCTAATAACCCGACATATGCCCAAGCGGATGATATTCAAGCTATAAACATCTTCTTCGACGATACCAAAGCCTCTACCTTAGATCAAACTTTTAAATGTATTGACGATAGATACTACTATTTCAAAGACGGCAAAGTGCAATACGGCATGTTAAACATAGCAAATGACACATATTACGCACACCCTAAAAACGGCTATTTGCTAAAAGGTCTACAATCGATAGGCGAAAAAATTTATTATTTCGATCAAAACAACTATAAAATGAAGAAAAATAGCTCTATTACAATCTCTAATTTATGCTTTAATTTTGACCAAAATGGAATCTGTACGTCTATCAAGGCGATTTCCGATGATAAAAGGACTAAGCTACTAGAATATGCCTTCCAAAAAATAGGAACTCCATATGGAACTCAAGATGGCGAGCTAAGATGCAACTCATTTGCGAGTGATGTCTACTCTAAAGTAGGAATTGACTATCTCCAAAACAAAAGAAGCTTCGAACAGGCGAAAATCTGCCTAAATTTAGGCTGCGATATAAATGAAGACGAGCTCAAGCCAGGTGATTTAATATTTTTCAATAACTACAAATGCAAAAATGGAAAGGACTGCCCTAGAATAGACGGCATCTACCATATTCACCATGTAGCAATTTACGTGGCTCCGGGCATTTTAATAGAAGCTACCTCAACTGTAGCAAACGGTCATCCAGGTGTCAGAGTGACTAGCTTTGAGCCAGATAGACCTAGATTAAGTCGCTGCCCTATTTTATATGCAAATTTAATCGATGGAGTATCAAAAGATAAATAAAAACCACAAAAGCCCCTATACAAATACTTCTATATTTATATAGGGAGCCTTTTTAATTCAGACTAATTTGATGGTGTAACTTGATCTGATGCTGTCTTTAATTGTGCATATGCTGGATGTGTCGAATCCATTTCCCATGCAGTTTCAAATACACCGTATTTAGCCTGTACCATTTCTGCTGTTATTTTAGCTTTTATGTATTGATCTTGGTATTGATTTAAATCTTCGCCAGTTTCAGTGCCAAACTTTATATCACTGGCAAATTGCAATACACCTGTAGATTGATCTACTGTTTTTGTATAGTAATAGTATCCATCGTTTCCATTAACCCAATTTTTATCAACACCTTCTACTATACCTATATCCACTGGTGTAGTATCATCACCACAAAAAGTTTCAACCTTCACTCTCAATAAACTAGGCGCTGTAGATTTAATATCAAACCCAATCGTATCACAAATCTTATCTCCAGGAACTAGCTTTTGATCTGCTGAGATATTTTCTATACTTATACCACCATTTACTGTAAGTGTCTGCTTAGATACCTGATCATTGCCATCCCATCTAAAATAATTAAAACCAAATCCTATAACTGGTACTAAAATCACGACTAATGCTATTAGAAACTTCTTCTTTTTATTCATATAAAACCTCCCAAATTCTTAACAACACAAAATGTAAAAACTTACCATGAATTACTATAATCTCCATACTTGCTCTGCATAGATTCCACTCTGACGACAACTTGAAATTGTTTATCTCTAAGTTCTATCCTCTCCCCTCTAGTCAAGTTTAATTTTATACCCGAAATAAGTTTGTTTTCTAAACTACCGCCTTCCTTCATAGATTTTTTATAATAATAATATCCGTCACTCGCTCTTTCCCAATAAAGTGAATTCAGGATATCACTGTTATCATTTACATATTGAATTTTGCAGGAGGAATTATTTAATTTGTATGCAATGTTTGAATCATTTTCATCTACAACGATTGGAAGCACTGCAATTCTGATAAAAATATCGCATTCACTATTGTTAATCACATCAAAATCGATATTTACAACAGTTTGCTGATCTAGACTCTCCCCCAATAATTCATCGAACTTAATTTCTCGATTTTGAACAGACTCATCTCCAATCGAAAAATCGATTTTGCAGGTCTGAACCTGAGTATTTGTCTCTTTTGAAAATTTATTGAAAAACATTGCTTCTAGATAGCTATAATTAAAAATCAAAATCACAACTACCACTATAAAAAAAGCTTTTTTCATCTTATCACCTTGGTTTCTTTTACTATTTAAAGCTTAGGCTCACACTTTCTTGATTATTTTTATAAAAATAAGGATTGTTTTTCTTCTTGAGTTTGATTTGTATATTTTTTTCGTAATTTGTTGAATTTAGGCTTACTTTATTTTGAATTGAACTCGAATATGTATCTGTATCTACAACTTGATAATCCTGTGGCACTATTAAATTTATATCATACTCACTTAGAGATAAATCGTTTAATTTGCAGGTTTGTCCTGGTTTTATCAATAAATTTGCAAAATCGTCGCTACTGCTTATATTTAACATAAAGCTCGTATCATCTAGATTTTCTCCTTCCACTGAACAAGATATATTTAAACACCCAAATGCACTACTTACTGGAATTCTAATCCTTTTTTCCCTCACCGATGACGAACCAGTTTCCAATTTTTTACTGTCTATATAAGTCAATTCATCTCTTATATAATTTAATGTCGCCACACTTTCTATGTACACGTACTTATCCTTGCAGTTTTGTTGTGTAATCTTGTAATTTATGTCATCTGACATTATAGTCATCTTTTGTCCTGGATTTATACTTTTTAGCTCGTCTATTGTATATTGATTTGAAAAATCTTGGTTTATATAACACCTTGTTTTAGAAGTTATATCTTGATTATCGTAAAATACATCATTTCCATTTATTTCAAGTGGCAATTGTGAATTTATCTTCATCGTCAAATCTAGATTATTTAATGTTATAGTCGATTTGTTTTCTACATCTATTCTCAAATATACTTTTTCATCTTTTTTAGGAAGGTAATTTTCGTCAAAATAAACAATTTCTTCATTCTCATATTTGTAAAATTGTGCACTTATATTTATTTTAGGGCTTTCGATTATATACAGATTGAGCTTTGAAAATCCATTAGAGTTATTTAATGACGCTTTGCTTATTATAATATTTCCTATCAATATATCTATTGTATTTTCACCAGATTTTAGGTTATTGAGTATCTCACAATCCAATAGTCCACTTTGGTCTAACACGTTTGTATCCACATGGTTTCCATCTGTGTGATTTGAAAGCTCATTATGATATTCATTTTTACAATAATTAGAGCCAGCTGTATATTTATAATCACTACGTGTACTGTTTAGATAATATTGAATCAAAGTAGATTTACTCGTATAATTTATAGATGTCGGTTTTTCATTGACAAAAACACTTATAATATCGTTATATGGTATTATTAGCTCAAATCCATAATCATTATCAGCAGGTATACCCAGCAACATGTGTGCATCCCTTGACTTTATCTTTTGAAGCTGCTCGTACGATAGGTTAAACTTTCCACTGATCATCCTCCACTCGATTGCTGTCTTTTTATCATCGACACTTGTCCATAGATTCCAAGTAACTGTCCCATTTTCTGACCACACTACGGGTGTATCTGATTTTAAATAAGCAGATAATTGCTCTATATTATACCTCAAGAGTGAAGAAGTCCCAGTATTTACAATAGTTCTCAAGACTTTATTGCCAGTTATACTCGCTTGAACGATATCTTCTGTTGTTTCTTCACTAATCTCAGTATTTTCTTGGCTAACATCTATACCTTCTTCACTATTCTCAGCACTTTCCTGGCTAACGACAGATGTACTACCATTTAACAACGGTATACTACTGAGGTTCCACTTATCATCATACAATCCGTCTATAGCTTGTACATCATCAATCGAAACATTCTGATTAAGCTCGACCAAATCAACATGAGAGTTGAGCTTTTTCTCATAATCTCCAATCTCATCCACCTCTCTAGTCTTGACCCAATCACTTATTTCAACCTCAGTAACCCCAACAGGTAAATTCCTCTGTGCCTCTATTTTCTGCAAATTATCGTAGGTGACATACACAATTATAGTCACCACAAAAAGAATCAATGCAGATTTTATCTTCGATTTAATTTGAAACACCTCTTTTCTTTTGATTAATTTTCTGACAAGCTTAATTTATTTTATTCCGATACTGTATTATTTATTCTATTTTTTAACAAAAAAACTAGATAAATCATATAAATGAATTTATCTAGCTTCACTTTCTATCTAGGTCTTCTCTTTGACTTTGAGTTTCTTGTATTTTTTAAATTTTTATTAGAAGATGATTTTTTCGATTTTGAATTTCTTCCTTGAGAACTTCTATTAGGGCCTCTAGAAGGCTTACTTTTGCTATGTCCAAAATTCTCACCTCTAGGTTTTATCAAGCATCTAGGGCCATATCCTATTAAATCCTCTCTACCAGCCTTGACAAGCGCCTCGTGAACTAAATCGTAATTTCGAGGCTGGCTAAACTGTAAAAGTGCCCTCTGCATAGCCTTCTCTTCTCTAGATTTAGGCACATAAACTGGCTTCATAGTTCTAGGATCTAGCCCTGTGTAGAACATCGTAGTCGATAAAGTCCCCGGCGTTGGGTAGAAATCCTGAACTTGCTCCGGTTGGTAATGTATATCTCTCAAATACTCAGCCAATTCTATCGCGCTATCTAATGTTGAGCCTGGATGAGATGACATTAAATAAGGTATCAAATACTGATTCATTCCAAGCTGTCTATTTATATCAAAGAATTTTTGTCTGAATTTCTCATAAGTCTCTCCAGCTGGTTTTTGCATGTAGTAAAGGACCTCCTCAGCTACGTGCTCTGGAGCTACCTTTAGCTGTCCACTTATATGGTGCTTGATTAATTCTCTTAAAAACTTGTTGTCCTTATCAGCCATCACATAGTCGTATCTTATACCCGAACGCACGAATACCTTCTTGACTCCTGGAAGACTTCTGACCTTTCTAAGCAAATTTATATAATCTGTGTGGTCTACCTTTAAATTTTTACAAGGTGATGGATCCAAGCATTGTCTATTTTTACATGCGCCCTTTGTAATTTGCTTATTACAAGCAGGTCCCCTAAAGTTAGCAGTCGGTCCACCTACATCATGAATATAACCTTTAAAATCAGGCATTTGAGTTATCTCCTTTGCCTCCTCTAGGATAGACTCATGACTTCTACTTTGGACTGCCCTACCTTGATGGAAGGTTATAGCACAGAATGAGCACGCTCCGAAGCATCCTCTGTTACTCACTATACTGAATTTCACTTCATTAATAGCAGGAATTCCGCCCATATCCTCGTAAATCGGATGATAAGTTTTCGCATATGGAAGTGCGTAAACTTCATCTAACTCCTCTCTATTTAGAGGTTTTTCCGGTTTGTTTTGGACTAAGTATTTGACTCCGTGCTGCTGCACGATTATCTTACCTCTAAATGGGTCCTGTTCATCAGATTGAATCTTAAAAGCTTCGGCGTACTTTCTCTTGTCAGTGCTTACCTCCTCCATTGAAGGCACAACTACATAGTCTCCATAGACTTCATCCAAGCTATCAGCTAAGTAACAAGTCCCGTCTATAAAGCTTATATACTTAGGGTCAAATCCGTTATTTAAGGCATCTGCAACATTTACGATTTGTTTTTCTCCCATTCCAAAAATTAACAAATCAGCTCCAGAGTCTACCAATATAGAATTTCTAACTCTGTCGCTCCAATAATCATAGTGTGCAAATCTTCTAAGACTCGCCTCAATCCCTCCTATAACTATAGGCACATGCTTATAAGCCTCGCGTATCTTATTGCAGTAAACAATCGTAGCCCTATCTGGTCTATATCCCATCTTGCCCCCTGGAGAATACAGATCCCTGTCTCTCGCTCTCTTACTGACAGAATAATGATTTACCATAGAATCCATATTACCAGCATTTACCAAAAACCCCAGTCTAGGCTTACCAAGTCTCATAAAATCCTCTGTAGTCTTCCAATTCGGCTGAGCTATTATCCCTACTTTATAACCAGCCTTCTCAAGCACTCTAGAAATTATCGCAGTACCAAAGCTATGATGATCCACATATGCATCAGCAGTCACTATTACAAAATCTAACTCATCCCATCCTCGTTCCTCCATGTCGGCCTTACTTATGGGTAAAAATTTATTATTCACTATCTCACCACTTTCTATACACAAAATAAATTATCTATTTTAAAATCAACTCGACTTA
>NZ_JALEXO010000314.1 GCF_022780145.1 Intestinibacter sp. | reverse complement strand
TCCATTTTCCTTGAAAATAACTCCACCCTCTGGATCTGGTGTATCGTTAGTTATGCCTAGCTCCTTCATTGCTAGTGAATTTGCCACACCGTTGTGACCTGATTTGTTAGAAATTATAAGCGGATTTTCAGGTGCTATTTTATCTAGAAAGTCAATTCTCGGATAAGTTTTCTCTGCTAATGTGTTGTAATCAAAATTGTTCGCAGTTATCCAAGCGCCATTTTGGATGTCGTTTTTCTCGATAAATGATTTTATCCTGTCCGCTATATCCTCAAAATCCACAGCATCCTCTAATGACACCTGAAGCTTTGAATTTGCATATCCAAAGAAGTGGCTGTGTGCATCTATAAACGATGGCATCAAAGTCTTTCCTTGTAAATCGACCATTTCTGCATCCTCGTTAGCATTTAGTAGCTTGTCTTTTTTGCCTACACTGCGTATTTTTCCATTTTCAACTAACACAGCATCTGCATATAGCTCGTCTTCTAGAGTTATGATATCTCCATTGTAAAAAAGTTTCTTTGTCATAATCAAACCTCTCTCTTCACAATTATTGATTATTAAATTAATAATTGTCTATATTTTTTACATTTTTATTTATTAAAATGTATTATGTTGAAATAAAATTTCAATCATATGTACAAATACTTTTTTAGTATATCATAAAAATATAGATTACAATATTGCTAAATTAATGAAAAACAATCGATAACAATTTTATCACTCGTCGGTACATAAAACACAAGACCTGCTATTGCTAATAAAATATACAAAACTAAAATTGTAAGCAAAATAATTCCTATAGTTTTCCAAATTCTGCGAGAACGTCTATTTTTTATAGCTAACTGTTCATTAATTCTAGAAAGCTGTTCGGCAACTTCATTATTAGTTTTTTCTGTTTCTATATCTGCACCCAATAATTGTTTTATATCTACTTCCAGTATATCTGCAATTTTTTGTAAAGTTTCTGCATCTGGAACAGAGTAGCCCTTCTCCCATTTTGATACTGTCTGACGAACCACCTTTAACCTTATAGCTAGTTCTTCCTGAGTTAATCCTTTATTCTTTCTCAATGTTTTTATATTTTCTCCAAGCATTTCACACCGCCTCCTTAATTTTTATAATAACATAGTAGTTAAACTATGCTATTACATCAAGCAATGCAAATTAACATTGGGATATATAAAATATTTTATATTTTTTTCTGACTGTATATCTTCTCCTTGATAAAAATTCTAATCTCAAAAAATAGCATAAACAATGTCGCAATCAAAAAACCAATCATAAAAATTTTATGATGAATTGCAAAATATGCGATATATACTACTATTGCAACTAGATATACAATCACTAATATATGCCATTTCTTAGCTGAACTATCAGAAATAATTTTTTCTTTCACATTTTCATTTCCTTTTAACAACTCATCCAAGCTTAAATTCAATTCATCACTTATAACAATAAGATTATCTAAATCTGGGATGCCTTTGTCATTTTCCCATTTTGTAACTGCTTGTCGTGATACATTTAATTTTTCGGCTAACTGTTCTTGTGAAAGCCCCTCTTGATTTCTATATTCCTTTAATCTCTCGCCCAATCTCATTTTTCAGCCCTCCTTTAATTCTTGTCGTTAATATAATAGCCGTTATCTTATTATTAGACAAGAAAAACAGGCTTACATCAATGCTACTTATCGTAGCAAGGCTGTATTTGGTCAATAACTACATTGTAAATCTAGCTTTATAATAGCACTGTAACAATTACCTATAAAAAACAACTCTTTTTCATTTAAAAATACCGCATCTTCTATGTCGTCTTCATAATATATTTTCAAATAAATTATCTACACCTTCAATTATCTGATCAAGTCTTGTTCTTGTATTTATATTATTTATTTCTGCAATAGTCATATGAAAACCAATTTTAAACCTAGTTTTCTTGACATCTCCAACTGATATACAATTCTTCGACTCTGTTTTTTCCATATCTTCTAATAAATTTTTTAAACGCTCGTATAAATATAATCGAATTTCTTTTCCATAATTAGAATCTTTGCATTCTAGCTTGAAAGCTACTCTAGTTTTATTTCCATCAGAATTAAATGGATTGCTTTCTATTTGAGGATATAGTGCATAATCTATTTCTTTTCCATCTTTTTTATACGTTAAACATGTCCAATTCCAAAAGAATGCTAAAAATCCACCCTTTGGATTTGATACAGAGCGCCAACATACTTCTTTTATATTCTTTTGGGCTTGTAAATGACTATAATATCCTTGCCATGTGTCCCAATCCCATTTATTGAGATCATCTTCATATTTATATTTATTAAAAGTTTTTTCTAGTGTTTCTAAATAATCTATATAATCATTTAACAGACCATTTCCTAGACTTCTATATTTTTTAATTACATTTAGCATAGCGTCTCTATTTATTCTTTTATAACCAGCTTCTTCTACACCATTATATGGACTTTCATTACCTATTTTATAATATATATAATGTTTATTATAGTCCTTATATTGTTCTTCAGATTCTATAATTTCTTTGTATCTTTCTAATTGGTTTGAATGATGTGAAGTCTTTACTTTATCTTCTATTACAATTACTTCTGAATTATTTACTTCTACTAATATGTCGATTTTTTTGTACTGTTTTTTTATGTTCACAAATTCTACCTTCAAATCTTCATCTGCTGTAAATAATCTTATGATATCTTGTGATAAATTTTTATATTCCTCGTCTTCGCTATTAGCCCAATCTAACATCCAGCAAATCATAGCATCATTGGTAAGTTCTCCGCCTGCGTAATTAAATATATTCGGTTTCATATTGTTATCCCCTTTCTTATTTATTAGATATTTTTTAAATATTTAACCTTTTAACTTGAGTCTTTTCCCTCTTTTAATTTACTAAAAAAATGGATTCCGAAAATCGAAATCCATCTTCATAAATATCAAACTATCTATTAAACTCTAACTACATATCCATCCTTACGTGGTGCCGCTGGTTTAAGAGGTTCCTTTGCGTAACCTAAAACGCAATGTCCAACGCCTATGTAGTCGCCTTCTACACCCCATTTTTTAAGAAGTGCCTTTCCTTCTTCACTTTCAAATTCTTCTTTAGCTCTGTGAATCCAGCAAGAACCTACTCCTAGTCCGTAAGCTGCATTCATTAGGTTTCCAATTACTAAGCTTCCGTCTTCTACACAAGTAGGTCTATTTTTGTCTGCTAATACTATGACTACTGTTGGTGCTCCATAGAATGGATCTACGTTTTCATTTCCCATTATTTTTGCGTTCATTTTTGATAATTTAGATATAGTTTCTTTATCTTGAACAACTATCATTATAGGTGATTGCTTACCCATTCCTGTTGCTGCATATTCCCCTGCTTCTAGTATAGCATTTAATTCTTCGTCTTTTATTTGTTCGTCTTTATATCCGCGAACACTTCTTCTTCCTTTTAAAGCTTCAAATAATTCCATTTGAATCCCTCCTCATAATATTAAATTACAAATATATTATAGCATAATTTGTATATGCCATTATTTAGGATATTTTTATCAGAACTCTTACTCATATCAATACCCTTATGCAACTATAAACGTTTAAGTACTCCATTTTCCTCCTGAATTATAGAAGTTTTATAAAAACTTTCCATAGCCTTGACCATATAATATGTATCCTTCACTCCCGCAGTTTCATATGCTGAATGCATAGCAAGCTGAGGAAGACCTATATCGACAGTGTTTAAAGACACCTTTGAGTTTGATATATTCCCAAGTGTTGAGCCTCCCGCTATATCAGATCTATTAGTAAAAACTTGATAAGGCACATCAACGTCCTCGCATATACTCTTAAATACAGCCGCTGACATCGAATCAGTAGTATATTTTTGGTTTGCGTTGAATTTTATCACGATGCCCTCGTTCATGTAAGGTCTATTTGTAGGGTCTGATGTTTGTGGGTGATTAGGGTGAACTGCATGGGCGTTGTCGGCTGATACCATGAAGCTGTTTGCAATTGCTGTTAAATATTCCTCTTCAGTTCTTCCTATATCGCTGTTTATTCTCTTTAATGTGTCAACTAAAAAAGTAGATTCGGCGCCTTGCTTAGTTAGGCTGCCCACTTCTTCATTGTCGAAAACTGCGCAAACCTGTACTGTGTCCTCATTTTCTCCAGCTAAAAATCCCTTCAATGATGAAAACGCGCATTGTAGGTCATCTAGCTTTGGAGATGATATAAATTCCTCGTTTGCGCCCCAGATACTGCCATTCATTCTATTGTATAAAAACAAATCGCTGCCTAAGATATCCTTTTCATCCACATAGGCGCTGTCTGCTACTAATTTCATCAAGCTATCCTTTGCATCTACACCCCCGTAAAGTGGCAGCATATCAGCTTGGACGTTGTATTTATAACCGTCGTTTATGTTTCTGTTAAAATGTATTGCCAAGTTAGGTATGACGACTAGATCTCTATCTATGTTGACTAATTTTGATTCGAATTTATTGCCACATTTGACTACGACCTTGCCAGCTATAGAGAGAGGTCTGTCAAACCAAGAGGAAAATATCATTCCTCCGTACTTTTCGACATTTAGCTTCACAAGCTTATTGTCTACTTCGATTTGGTAATTCTCTTTTATCTTAAAAGTAGGCGAATCACTGTGGCTGGCTACTATATTAAAGCCTTTGAAGTTTTTTTGTGGAATCTTAAAGGCTATTATAGATGAATAGTTTCTAATTACATAGTATTTTCCACCTTCCTTTAGCTCCCACACCTTGCCCTCTGAAAGCTCGCAGAATCCATTTTCATCTAGTATATTTTTTATATTGTCTACTGCATGGTAGCAGCTTGGACTTTTTTGTATAAAATCTAATAACTCACTTGTAGTTTTTTTAAACATGACAAAAACCTCCTGTCCTATGTTAAATTTTAATTTTTTAATGTATTTATTTTTCATATATATTATAATAGTTAAATAGCATTATAAATTTGGGAGGAATAATTTTTATATGGACTTTAAAGATAAAAAACTTGTACTTAAAAAAATAATATACTACTTTATAGGTTTTCTACCTCTTATAGTTACTTTTTTTGTATATCCTAATATTCCAGAACAAATTCCCTCTCATTATTCTACTATAGGCGAGGTTGCTAAATGGGGAAATAAGGGAGAAGTTCTAGTTATACCTTTTTTACTTGCTGTATTTACTTATGCTAAGCCGAGAGTTTTTAAGGATGAATTTGAAACTGATATAGAAGATAAAGTCAGCGATTTTGCGACTTTATTGTTTATTGTGTCTGTAAATCTCTTATGCTATCTAGAGCTATATACTTCCCTTAAAGGTGTAGATAGTAAAACTGTATTTAATTTTTATAATTTAATAAGCTGTGTAATTTGCTTTGTATTTATATTCTTAGGGTATGTATTTTTAAATTGCGATAGAGACTCAAGTGTTTCTATAAAGATCCCAAATTATCTGATGAACAACACTATATGGAAAAATTTACATCACAACTTAGGCTCTTATTGGCTATCTAGCAGTATAGTATGTCTGCCCATAGGTATATTGTGCGGAAATACCTACATATTATACCTATTAATTGCAGAAATACTATTTATAATGCTGATACCTATAATTATTATCCTCTACTATATAAGAAAATACAGAAAAAATTAATCTTGTATTATTATACCTAGAAGCTTTGAAATATCTATAGCTTGATAGGTATTTAGTTTACAACCTCTTAGATTTTCCAAATTAACAGATATACCTTGGATATCTGAATTTGAAAAATCTATTCCCTTTAATTTGGTGATTTTATACTATTTGTAAAATATCGTCTATTTTTTCTACTATATAAGTAGCGCCTGCTTCTTCTAGCTCTTCTCTATCTCCATAGCCGTACAATACGCCTACTGAATCTATATTCAGTTGTTTTGCTCCTAAGATATCGTATCGTCTATCCCCCACCATAAGCACGCTGTGGTCTGGTTTTTTGCCTATATTTTCTAGTGCAAAAGATATCACCTCGGGCTTCTTAGTTCTAGTTTCGTCTAGATTACTTCCAGCTATGAAGTCGAAGTACTTGTCTAAATCGAAATGCTCTAGAATCTTTCTACAGTACACCATAGGCTTTGAAGATGCTAGGATGATTTTCTTATCCATTTTCTTAAGCGCCTTTAAAGTTTCCTCCACGCCTTCGTAGACTACATTTTCAAGCATCCCGCCTGCTACATAGTACTCTCTATATTTTTCTATAGCTAGCTTTATTTTTTCCTCGTCATCGCCTAAATACTCTCTAAAAGTCGTACTAAGCGCCGGACCTATATGTCTTTTTAAGGATTCTCTCTCCTTTTCTATCCCAAAATATTTAAGCGAATACTTAATGGAATTAGTTATTCCCAAATCAGATTGTGTAATAGTTCCATCTAAATCAAATATTATCGTCTCGTAATTTTTCATATGTGTCTCCCAATTTCAATTATTTTACCTATTTGATCAGTTAATCAAGTAAGTAATTTTGTTATTTTTTTTATCTAGATACATTTTACTAAATATCTCAAAAAAACAAAAGGCTGTATCCCCAAGATACAGCCTTTTCCCGTACAAAACATATTCATTTTCCCCAAAACGAATTTTAAAACAATAACTAAATTTAAAACAATAAATAATTTTTGTTAAAATATAATCAATCGTAAAGTTGACTATTTCTTTTATTTTTTCTATACTTATATAATAAACTATGGAGTAACTCCATAGTCAACGTTATTTTATAAATAAATATTTTTTAGTAATACCAGGAGACACACAAATGAAGAATTTAACATTTAATATA
>NZ_JALEXO010000251.1 GCF_022780145.1 Intestinibacter sp. | reverse complement strand
AGATTTTTTGATTTAATAATGACTAATTTCCTTTTTTGTAATCTGTGTGACTTTGTAAGATTATTTACAAAATCACACAGATTTAAATTTTTAAGAAACTTTCATTTTTATATTACAATTCCTTATCCTTAATAAAAACAGGATCCTTCCTACAAGTATTCAAAAACATACCCAAGCAAGCAATAGCAGCTACAATCTCAGAAACAGGTAACGTAATCCAAATACCAGTCAAACCGATGCTCTTATAAAAAATCATACAAACAGGAATAATTATCACGCATTGTCTAAGCAGAGAAATAACCAAGCTATAAGTGCCCTTTCCGATAGATTCGTACATAGCAGATATAATCAAAGAAAATGCAGAGAATAAAAATCCTAGGCTGATTATACGAAGCGTTTGAACTCCTAGATTCATCATATTTTCTGAAGCACTAAACATCGACATCAGCTGTCTAGGCATAAACATAAATAGTAGGAAACCTATAAGCATTATAGTAAAGGATACCATAAGGCTTATTTTCAATGCTTCGAAAATTCTATCTCTATTCTTCGCACCGTAGTTGTATCCGACTATAGGTCTCATACCTTGAACAAGACCATTTACAGGCATTGCGATAAATGTCTGCAATCTGTAGTAGATACCGTAGACAGATACGGCTGTGTTTGAGAATTTTACTAAGACAAAATTAAGCACGATTGTAAGTAATGATGAAATAGAAATCATTAAAGCAGAAGGAATTCCAACTGCGTAAATTTCCTTTATAATATGAAACTCAAATTTAAATCGTTTTAAATCCATCTTCAGCATACTATCTGATTTAATGAAAAATACTAGCAATATTAAAAACGATATCATTTGTCCGATTATAGTAGCTATAGCCGCACCTGTAACTCCTAGTCTAGGAAAGCCGAACCAACCAAATATGAAAATTGGATCTAGTATGATATTTGCAATCGCACCAATTGCTTGCGATATAGTCGGCATTAGCGTGTTTCCTGTAGCTTGGAATATTTTCTCAAATGTGATTTGAAAAAACAACCCAAATGAAAGCAATACTACTATATAAGTGTAGTTACATCCAAGTGTAAAGATCTCCTCAGAATCAGTAAATGCTCTAAAAAACGGCTGTATAAATAGCAAGCCTAAAATGATAAATAATAGAGAATGAATAAATGACAGTATCATAGAATGTGTCACAGTGTTATTTGCTTCATCGATATTGTTTGCGCCGAGGCTTCTCGAGATATAAGAGTTCATACCTATGCCGACACCTACAGATACTGCAAGTATACAGTACTGAATTGGAGCAGCAAGTGATACTGCTGTCAGCGCATTTTCACCTAATTTAGCGACAAATATACTGTCGATGATGTTGTACATCGATTGCACAAACATAGATATTATAGGTGGACATCCCATCGTGAATATCAATGAAGAAATAGATTTAGTCCCCATAGGATTTTGTTTAGCTTCTTCCATTTTTATTACCCCCTTCAATTAATAAATATTATAAAAAAAGGCTATATATTAGCTCGTTTTTGTTCAGAAACGAGAAAATATATAGCCTTTTAGTAGTATCTACTAGTTAGCAATTAAATTATATCATATAATAGAGGTAGTAATCAATCAAACAATAATTTAAAATAGTAAATAGAGAAAAGTTATTTGCAATTTGTTAAACAGGATTTATGCCAATCTATTGACATAAAAATGTAAAAATGATAACCTACTAACAGAATAAAAATAGCTTTTAATTTTAGTCCGGTGAGGCTGAAAAAGGAGGATAAGAAATGTTAAAATCAAGAAATTTGGTCCAACCAGAAGACTTTTCAATTAAAGAAATAGATGAAGTACTAGATTTAGCTCAAAAGATTATGGCTAATCCTGGGAAATATTCAGAAGTTTGCAGAGGTAAACTTCTTGCTACATTATTTTATGAACCATCAACTAGAACTAGACTTAGCTTTGAATCAGCTATGAAAAGATTAGGTGGAGAAGTTGTCGGTTTCTCAGATCCAGGTTCATCATCAGTTTCAAAGGGAGAATCATTAGCTGATACTATAAGAATAGTATCTGGATATGTTGATATAATCGTTATGAGACACCCTATCGCAGGTTCAGCAGCTGAGGCTACAAAGTACACACAAGTACCTTTTATAAATGCTGGAGATGGTGGAAATCAACATCCAACTCAAACTCTAACAGATTTACTTACAATAAAAACTTTAACAGGAAGATTAGATAACCATGTAGTAGGCTTATGTGGTGACTTAAAATACGGAAGAACTGTGCATTCATTAGTTAAAGCTATGAACAGATACAACGATAGTAAATTCGTATTTATATCTCCAGAACAATTAAGAATGCCTGGATATGTAAAACAAAATCTTAAAAAACATATTTACTATGAAACTGCAAGCTTAGACGATGCAATACCAACTCTAGACATTTTATATATGACTAGAATACAAAGAGAAAGATTTGCAGATTTAGATGAATATGAAGAATTAAAGGGATGTTACATATTAGACCCAGAAAAAATGAGCAAAGCACCAGAAAATATGCTAGTAATGCATCCACTACCAAGAGTAAATGAAATTACTCCAGAGGTAGATAGTGATAAGAGAGCAGTATATTTCCAACAAGCTAAATTTGGAATGTATGTAAGAATGGCTTTAATAATGAAACTTTTAGGAGTAGACGTAGAGGAGTAAAATAATGTACAAAATAATAGAAAATAAATATATAGGTGAAGATATGTACCAAATGAAGGTACAAGGAAAATTTGAAGGAAAAATGGGTCAATTCTATATGCTTAGAGCATGGGATACATATCCAACACTTTCAAGACCTATAAGTATTCATGATATAGATGAAGAAGGTATAACTTTCTTATATAAAGTAGTCGGGGAAGGAACTAAGATATTCAGTAAATTAGTTGCTGGAGACGAAATAAAACTAGAAGGACCATATGGCAACGGATACCAAAAAGTAGAAGGTAAGGTTGCATTAGTAGGCGGTGGAATAGGTGTAGCACCTTTGTATTTAGTTGCAAAAAATATACCTAATTGTGATGTTTACTTAGGATTTAGAAATGAACCTATCTTAGTAGATAAATATGAAGCTGTTTGCAACAAAGTAACAACAACTGTAGGAAACACTTTTGTTACAGATGCTATAGATACAGCAGAATATGACTATATATTAACTTGTGGTCCAACACCTATGATGAAGGTTTTAATGGACAAGGTTAATAAAACAAACGCTGAAAAGGGAACTAACACAAGAGTGATGGTTTCATTAGAAAATAGAATGGCTTGTGGTATGGGTGCATGCTTAGTATGTACTTGCAAAACTACAGGTGGCAACAAAAAGACTTGTAAAGATGGTCCAGTATTCTGGGGAGAGGATGTGATTTTTTAATGGCTGATATGAGTGTAAAATTTAAAGATTTGACTTTCAAAAATCCAGTAATAATGGCATCTGGTACCTTTGGATTTGGTAGAGAATACAATGAAGTTTACGATATATCAAAATTAGGTGGAGTAAGCAGTAAAGGACTTACACTAAATGCTAAACCAGGAAACGAAGGCATAAGAGTTTGGGAAACTCCATCAGGAATGATAAACAGTGTAGGACTTGAAAACCCTGGAGTACAAGGATTCATAGACCATGAACTTCCTTTCTTCAAGGAATTAGATCTAGTTAGAATAGCTAACGTAGGTGGAGGTTGCATAGACGATTACGTAACAGGAGTAGAGCTTTTAAACGACAAAGAAATCGACATAATCGAACTAAATATCTCTTGTCCTAACGTAAAAGCCGGTGGTATGGCATTCGGAATCAAAAGTGAAGTAGCTAGAGAAGTGGTAAGAGAAGTCAGAGCAGCTTGCAAAAAACCTCTAGTAATAAAGCTTTCACCAAACGCAGAAGATGTAGTAGCCATGGCAAAAGTTTGTGAAGAAGAAGGAGCAGACGGTGTATCTCTAGTAAATACATTCCAAGCTCTTGCAATAGATATAAAAAACAGAAAGCCTGTTTTCAAAAATGTATACGCAGGTTTATCAGGACCAGCTATAAAACCTATAGCACTTAGAATGGTTCACCAAGTATGCAAAAACGTCGAAATACCAGTATTCGGTATGGGCGGCATCACAAAAGCTGAAGATGCTATAGAATTCATAATGGCAGGTGCTACGTGCATACAAGTAGGAACAGCTAATTTCATGAATCCTAGAGCGGGACTTGAAATAGTTGATGGAATAGAAGCCTTCATGGAAAGAGAAGGAATAAAATCTTTAGATGAAATCAGAGGAATTATTTAATAAAAGAAATTAAAACAAATTAATATAAATATATTATAAATTGAAATTAATGGAGGAATTTAGCGATGAGTAAAGTAGATGTAGTAGATATATTAAAGAAAAGTGACGCATTATTAGAAGGACATTTCCTATTATCTTCAGGAAAACACAGTAACAGATATGTA
>NZ_JALEXO010000078.1 GCF_022780145.1 Intestinibacter sp. | reverse complement strand
CCGCTTTCAAGCTCGAATACTGTATAAGTATTTTTATCTATTTCGTCCTTTGGTGTAGCAGTAAGACCTAGTAAATTGGCATCGAAATATTCAAAAATCGTCTTGTATTTTTTGTATATACTTCTATGTGACTCATCTACTATTATCAAATCAAAATGACCAGGTGTAAATAATATCTTGCCGTCCTTTGATTTAGTCTCATCTATTGCATTCATCATAGTTGGATAAGTCGAAAATATCATTCTCGCACTCTCTGGATCTTCACTTTTATCTAGTAAATTGCAAAGTGGCAAATCAGGCAACAGTTTTGAGAAGGAATTTTTAGCCTGCTTCACAAGCTCTTTTCTATCTGCCAAGAAAAGTACGTTTTTAGCACAATTATGTCTAGTAAGCATATCGACTAAAGAAACTGAGATTCTAGTTTTTCCAGTACCTGTACCTGCTACTATCAAGCATTTTCGCTGTTTTTTGTCGAACGCCTCACAGACAGCGATTATCGCTTCCTTTTGATAATATCTGTTTGTAATTTCATCATTTATAGTTTTATAATCAAAAGGCTTTCTCGTGCTTCTTCTATCTACTCTAAGCTGTAACTCATCCTTCTTCAAAAATCCCGAAACCCTTCTCATAGGATATCCAGCTGCATCATCCCAAATATAAGTTTCAAATCCATTAGTCGTAAATATAATAGGTCTTTGATTGTATTTTTTCTCTAAGCAATCGGCATAAAGTTTCGCTTGATGTTGACCTTTGTCTGGAGTTACACTCGCCTTTTTTGCCTCGATAACTGCTAGTGGCTTTCCGTTGTCTCCATATAAAACATAGTCTGCGTATCCTATTCCTGATCCATTTGGCATTCCTTCCACTTTTTCTTCTTCTACTATATCCCTAGTGTTGAACTCCCATCCAGCAAGCTTTAGCTCTACATCTATAAATCGTTTTCGAGTTTCATATTCACTTATATGTTCTACTTTGAAATCGTAGTTTTTAGTATTTTCTATTCTCTTTTCTGTTAATTTCTGTCTTAAGCTTTGATTCTCAGCTATTATTTCCTCTATTTTTTTGTCCTTTGAACTCAATTTTTCATATAACTTATTCAATTCCTCAGGACTAGTTCTCTTATTTCCACCCTTAGGTATAATAGATTCGTCAAACTCAGTAGCTGTGTACTCATCAGCATAACAGTAATCAATCCAAGATACAAATTGATGCAAATTTCTAAGAGCCAAAATCGCCTCTTCTCTTTTTACATATTTATTTGTATGAACTGATAGATTTCCTGTTCTAATTATGTACACTAAAAAATGATACATCTCTGAGTCTATCATGTATTTAAAACTGTTATTATTAACCAAACTAGAAAGATTATCTTTATAAGGAAGTTTTAGCTCTGTGTCAAAGCTATATACCCATTTAACTGCCAATTCTAATGCTCTCCTACATAGAATTGCTGTAGTTGCAGGACTTACTGACATGCTGTTTTCTGCATCTATGCAAGCCTGAGCAAAGCTTCGAAATTCCTTTTTGGCTTTTAAAAAATCGAAATTTCCTTTCACTTGTATATCCCCCCGTTTATTTCGTTTATAGTATGATTATATCATAAAGCATGGATGGTCGTTTATATATTGGTAGTTCCATTAAATTGTATGATTTTTTTGAGTCAAATTTCAATTTGTCTACTTGCTTAACAAATTCGGCGAATTCATTTTGAAGTTCTATTGGTGGATTTATAATTTGATGATTATATATATCCGATGTCTTTATAGCAGGATAATTTGCACCACTCGTTACGGATACCATTTCATCTTTAAAATAATCAGTCAATACATATTGAAATAAAAAATAATTGTTAATATTTTTACTTCTTAAAATAGTTATGCCTGACGTAGTAACCATATTTTCTAATTGATATTCTACCATTGCTATATTCTTTAAATTAGGTCTAACATTGGAAATTAATATATCCCCAACATTTATACATTGTTGAGCTCTTGAAGGTGCTTCATCAAAATTATATTTATTATTAGAAATTATTGTATTTGATACATTATCAATACAAGAAATATCTATATATGATATTACA
>NZ_JALEXO010000213.1 GCF_022780145.1 Intestinibacter sp. | reverse complement strand
CCTGAGATATCAAATAAATCAACCATTGTAAAGTATTTTTGTAGCGAGCTCTACTCTTAAGTATGTTTTTATACTGTTCATTTACATCATCGATTATTTCCTTTATAATTTTAAATTTATCCTTGCTTATTCTTTTATATGTCAAAACAATTATTGCAAATACTGTTAATACTGTAAAAATTATCCCTATCATATACCCTCCCAATACGCTTTTTAACAATAGTATATCAATAATTATTTTCTATATGTTGCAAAAATGTAAAAAACTTCCTTGAATTAAAGTAAATAAAATTACTAAAAATCAAGAAAGTTTTAATTTTTATCTAAAATCTATTTGTGATTTTTTAACCACATTATAGCACTATAAGCGTGGATAGCCGCTCCTGTTGGAAGTATGTCTTCATTAAAGACTACCTTTTCGTTGTGCATAGGCACGCCGTATAGTTCGTTTTCTTGTTTGCTACCTGCACCTAGCATTATATATAAGCTCGGTACTTCATATGAATAAGATGCGAAATCCTCAGATCCCATTCCGCCGCCTTCAAATACTACGACTGATTTATCTCCTACAATGTCCTTCATATATCCTACGACTTCATTTGCAAGCTCATTATCGTTGGCAAGTGGTGGAACTGATGATAGCTCGATTAACTCTGCCTCTCCACGGAACATCTTAGCTGTAGATGTAACTATATCGTTCATTCTGTCAAATATAAATTCGCCTATTTCCTTATTTAAACTTCTGATAGTTCCTTCCATCACAACTTCTCCTGGAATTATGTTTGGAGCATCTCCTCCAGCGAATTTACCTATTGTAAGGACTGCCGCTTCTGTAGCTGATACTTCTCTGCTTATTAACTCTTGTAGAGAAAGGTAAATATGTGAAGCTATATTTATCGGGTCTACTCCAGTCTCCGGCATAGCACCGTGGCATCCTGTTCCCTTTACATTTATTCTAAATCTGATGCACCCTGCGATACTAGTTCCTAGACCACATAAAACTAGATTTGAAGGTGAACCTGAGTGGACATGCATCGCCATAGCTGCATCTACCTTAGGATTTTCTAAAACTCCTGCTTTTATCATTTTCTTCGCTCCAGTGAAGCCCTCTTCATCTGGTTGGAATACTAATTTCACAGTTCCTTCTATTTGATCTTGGTTGTCTCTAAGTAATTTTGCTGCTCCAAGTAGCATCGCTGTATGCATATCGTGTCCACAGGCATGCATGCTTCCGTTGTTTGATTTGAAATCACATGATGTGTTCTCCTGCATTGGAAGCGCATCCATGTCTGCTCTAAGTAAGAATGTCTTGCCTGGCTTTGATCCTTCTATAGTCGCTACTATTCCACTTTCACAAATTTCTTGTGGTTCGTATCCAAGCTCTCTAAGCTTATCCATAACGTATGACTTAGTCTTTGGAAGCTCTGCACCTACTTCAGGGTTTGCATGTATAGTTCTTCTGTACTCTATTATAGTATCCTTAATTGATTTAGCTTGTTCTAGTATATTATTCATCTTTTCACTCCATTTAAGTTTTGTTTAATATATTATCTGTCAAATTACTATAAATTATACTTCTATCTACTATACCCCTATTTGTAAACAGTATATAAGCTACATAAATAAATCACGTAAAGTCAAATATATCTCGTTGTATATGTAATCTCTGTTGTCTTCATCTATATTAAATAAGGTTACATCCTGTCTATCTCTTACACCGTTGACTACAGGACAATCCCATTTTTTCAAAACGCCAAATACTACCTTATCGCTGTCTAAAGCTTCATTTAAAACCTCTAGATATTTAGGCGAATTGCTTTCGGCAAATCCTATTTCGTCTAGTATTATTAGATTGCAGTTTTCTAAATCAGCCTTTAGCTTAGGAGCGTACTCGTCAAAGCTCTCTGAATAAATTGTAACGTTGTTTTTACCATCGATAATTTCATTTTGAAGAACCTTATAAGAGGAATTATCACTAAGTGAATTCATGCCAAATCTCAGTATAGTTTTGTTTTCTTCTTTTATTAAAGCTCTAGTACCTCTATATCCGCCGATTTTTAAGTCGTAATCCTTTTTTAACATATCCAAGACTTTTTGAATTACTGTGCTTTTACCAACTTGTACTTCACCTGTAAGTAAAATATTATTCATCATTTATCCCCCTGTTGTTTTGTATTGCTATACTATTAATTCTACCATAATTTATCGGTTCTAAAGTACTGTAAAAATTATCCAAACTATTTATCTCTCTTCTGGGTAAACTAATCCCCATTCTTTTCTGATATCTGTCATTATTTCCATTACATCTTTAGTGTAGTTTAGACGAGTGATTTCTTTGTCGCCCATAACAGCTTTTTCCATATCTTGCATTTCATAGAATAGTGCATCTTCGTGTACTCCTACTTCGATTACTTCCTTTTCTCCTGTTTCAGTGTATGTGATGACTGCCTTTTCTGCTCTTGGGTATTCCATGATTTCGATGTAGCCCTTGTCACAAGATATCATTCCACGTTTTGGTTGTTTTGAGTGAAGAGTTAGGGCGATAGTCGCCATCTCTTGTTCTTCATTCATAAGAAGTATACCTGCTTGTTCGTCTACACCTGATGGAGCGTATTTTACTTGGCTTAAAACTTGGTTCGGCTTAGATGACATAAACCATCTGACAAATGATATAGCGTAAACTCCGATATCTAAAAGTGATCCTCCTGCAAACTCTATATTGAAAAATCTATTTTTCATGTTGTAGTCCTTGTAGCTTCCGAAGTTCATTTGAATCATTCTAAGTTCGCCTAGAGCTCCTGATTCTACTATTTCCTTTAATTTTTTGTATAAAGGCATATGGTAAATTGTCATCGCCTCTGCAAGTACGACGTTGTTTTTTTCGGCAAGCTCGATTGCTCTATTTAATTCGTCGCTGTTTAATGTGATTGATTTTTCGCATAAAATATGCTTGCCGTTTGCGATTGCCTCCATCATGAAGTCTATATGTGTGTTGTGAGGTGTAGTTATGTATATTATATCTACCTCTTCGTCTGAAAACATCTCGTGAAAATCATCGTATACCTTTGATACACCGTATTTTTCTGCAAAAGCGACGGCCTTGCTGTGTGTGCGGTTGCCGACTGCGTAGATTGATTTGCCGGCCTTTTTCAATGCATTTGCCATCTCATTTGCAACTACTCCTGTTCCTAATATTGCCCAATTAAATTCCTTTTTATTCATATTTTCTCCTTCCAGTTTCTTCCTTTATATAGTTTATATCTTATCGTCAGCAATAAGCTCCTCGTGCTTTCTTATAGCAACCTTCGAATTTTCGCTAGATGACACTAATAAAAGATAAAAAATTTCAATCACTGTCATCGCTGAAATTCTCGAAAAGCAGTATTCCTCAACAAACAATCTCTCTCTAGTCGCTGTAGCGATATGATAATCGCTGAGCCTTGCAATAGGAGAGCTTTCCGAATTCGTAATGCCTATCACTGTGGCATTTTTCTCCTTTGCCACCTTCGCCAGGTTTACGAGCTGCTTCGATGCCCCTGAGTTTGATATTACGACGATTACGTCTTTCTCATTTGCGTTTAATGTATATCCTAGCTGAGTCTCCCAGATGCTCAGTGTCACTGATTTTATCCCCAATTGGTTGAACTTATAAGCCCCGTCCAATGCTACTGGTATAGTGTTTCCGACTGCTGCAAATTGAACACATTCAGCATTTTTAAATAAATCCAGTATTTTGCTCAACGTAGCCTCATCCATCATGCGAACTGTCTGAGTCAGCTCCTCTATTTTATTCGCCAAAATATTCTCCAGCGATTGTGATATGTTGTTTATATCTATATTATTTGATTTGACTATGTCTATCTCGTTGTCTGATAATTCTTTTGCCAGTGTAATTTTCAAATGGTGAAATCCCTTCAAATTACATTTTTTGCAAAAACGAGACACCGTCGCATCGCTGGTCTTGCTCTCCCTCGCCAATTCCGCGACTGTCATATCCACGACCTTTTCCTTATTTGCAAGTATGTAGTCGGCTATTTTTTTCTCTGCATCAAAGAAATCCTCGTACATAGAAAAAAGTATATCTGTGACTTTTGTTGCCATGACATATCACCTCCATAAATTTTCATTTTTATGATATATTTATTTCATAAAATGATTTTACCACGATATATTTATTTCATCAATATAAATTTTTGTTTTAACTATTGACATTATTATCATACAAATATAATATAGTTTAGTACAAAACATTTTTTTTAGAGGAGGTTAAATTTGAAAAATAAATCCAAGCTTGGACTTCATATCGATAAAATAAATCGTATAATTTCAAGAAAAATAGATGCCGCTGTAATTCGCTCTATAGACGGCAAAATAACTTTATCTCAGGCATATGTGATAGATTTTATCTGTGACAATAGCTCGAGAGATATATTTCAAAAAGATATAGAAAAGGAATTCGACTTAAAGCGCTCTTCTGTGAGCCTTATGTTAAACAACATGGAAAAAAACGACTTAATCAAAAGGGTGCCAGTTGCAGAGGATGCGCGCCTGAATAAAATAATTTTGACAGAAAAATCAATTGAACTGTCTAAGAAAATTTCAGATGCAATTGATTCTGGTGAAAACCAATTGGCAAAAGATATTACACCTGAAGAAATAGAAGTATTTTACAAGGTTTTAGGTAAAATTAGAAATAATTTAAAGGACTAAATTCAAAGGAGGAAAAATATGTCAGAAGTATCAGATTTTACAGAAGGAAAAATATTATCTCCATTATTAAAATTCATGTTTCCGATACTA
>NZ_JALEXO010000184.1 GCF_022780145.1 Intestinibacter sp. | reverse complement strand
TTGGCTTATTTTTACTGGATCTATATTATCTGGAATTTCTACTTTTACGAAATTTTCTTTTACGTAATCTACTTCAAAATCTGTATTTTCACCTTCAAATACATTTAATGTATCATCTTTTATATCTATGTATAATTCATCTTCTCTTATATTCAATGCCATAGCGTAATCTTCTGTTTTATTAGAGTTCATGCTCACACAGAAGCAGTTTCTAAAACTTTCCTTACATCCTACCAGGATAAATTTAACTTTATCTCTGTTTCTCTTATAGTAATAATCTTCTTCGCCGTTTCTTAGATATATTTCATCAACTCTTTTTACTGCGTTTATATCGCAGGCTCTCATAAATATTAAGATTTTATCTTGTCTTTCATTTGCTTCACTGTACTCATCTTGTGTGAAGTAAAGTAATATTTCATTTATAGGTAACATAACTTCTTTTGGAGAAAAATGAGATTTAAGAGTCCACTCCATTTCTTCGAAAGTTTTCACTTCCTTGTATCTAATACTTGGAGTGTCTGAGTAAGTACCTTTATACTCTAAAACTACTGGTGCAAAAATTTTATACTCCTCACTTAATTTTTCTAATCCCTTGTCAAACGATTCGTAGTTAAGTTTTAATTTCATTATTATCACCCTTTTCTTTTTTTATCTTATATGTTTTATAATTAAATATTACCATTTAGCAGATATTATTTATGTGATTTTTATCACAATTTAGTTTGTTTTTTTGATTTTTTCAAAAAAATAACGCCATTTTACTCAATAGCGTTATTTTATAATTTAAAATCACTTAATATCGATTATTTTACTTTAATAGATTTTACAGTGCTGTAATCGCTGTAATAATTTTTATTATCTACAGTTCTATAAGCTTTAACTTTATAGTAATAGTATTTTGACGATGTGCGATTAGTATTTTTAAAACTAGTTACATCACCATCTGAAATAGTTTTTACTAGAGTATAAGAACCGTTTTTTGAAGTAGCTCTATAAATTTTATAGCCAGAAGCTCTATTTACCTTATTCCAGCTTATAGTTACAGTTCCTTTTGAAGTAGATTTTAAAGTAACTACAGGCTTAAGTAGTTTTGTAACGGCCTTTACATAAGAGTAATTGCCGTAATATGTAGTAGAACCTATTCTTTTTATAGGCTTAATTCTATAGCTATAAATAGTCCCTGATAAGCGACCACTATCAGTATAAGTTAAATTAGAATTACCGTCGATTGTAGCTATTCTTTTATAAGTTTTGCTTGTAGTGTTGTATCTGTAAATAGCATATCCATCTGCACTAGAAACTTTATCCCATTTTAATGTCACAGATGAAGTTGTAGTTTTATCTATAGTAAAAGACGTAGTAGATTTAGGTATTATTTTGAAATTAATGTCGTAAACTCCAGTATAATTTCCGATACCTGTAATACGAGCTGTAGCCAATCCTACAGATTTATTATTTAAATATTCTACTTTGTAGTCGACATTTTCTACAAGAGAATAATCACCTGATAAAATCGATACTGTAGGTTTTATAAAGTCTCCTGTATATACTTGATTTTTAATTGTATCAAATTTTAATGTAGCTATATCTATTTGAACAGGCTTTTCATTTAGTATATAATCAAGTCCGCTTGATTTTAAGCTCTCTTCAGTTGAAGTCCCCTCATTTACATAAATTTTGACTTTACTAAAACAAAAATCTAGTAAATATGGAGAAATGTAAGTAATATTATCTGGAAGATTTATAGACATAAGCTTCTCGCAGCCCATAAATAAATTCGCATTTAAAGTCGTTGTATTCTTAGAAAATTTAATATTGCTTAAATTATCGCAATTTGCAAAGGCTCTTTCTTTTACAACAGTAACAGAGTCTGGAATTATAATTTCAGTTAAATTAGTGCAGCCTGAAACTATATTAGGTTCAATTTCTTTTAAGCTTTCGCCTAAATCTAATCTATATAATGATATACAATTAGCAAATGCCCATGTACCTATAGTTTCAACTGTATCTGGAAGCTCTATCTTTTCTAATAAATTACATTCTCTAAATGCAGAGTCTCCTACTGATTTTAGATTTTTAGGTATAGATATACTGTTTAGTCTCCTGCAATTAGAAAATGCTGTATCGCCTATTTCAACTACAGTATCTGGGAGATCTATATTTTTTATAGCTGTAGAAGCAAAGGTACCATTATTTATCTTAGTTAAATTGCGAGGTACATGTATATTTTCCAATTGATTACATCCTGCAAATGCGCCACCGCCGATTTCTGTTATTGTATCTTGTAAATTTATGTTTTTTAAAGCGCTACATCTATTAAATGCAGTTTCTCCAATATATTCCACTTTATCTCCAAGAGTTATAGTTTCTATTCTCGTGCAGTCTTCAAATGCTGAATCTTCAATACGAGTTACAGAATTTGGGATAGTAACGTTTTCCAAATTTGAACACTCAGAAAATAGACCGTTTTCAATAGTAGTCAGATCTTTAGGCAAATCGATAGACACTATAGGTGTTCGACCAAAAGCTTTACCACCTATTTTTTTTACTGAATCAGGTATATGTATTTTTTCGAGATTTTCTGAACAATTAAAACATGCTGCACCTATCTCCTCTAAGTTATTAGGCAATCTAATTTCTGTTAAACCATCACAATTATAAAATGCACCAGTGCCAATGCTTTTAAGAGAACTTGGAAGATTTAACTCTTTTAAAGCATCGCAATCATCAAAAGCATGTCCACCTATGCTGATAAGACCTTCAGAAAAATTTATTTTTTTCAAGTTAGAACAATACTTAAATGCTGAATCTTCAATAGTTATAAGGCTTTTTGGAAATGTGATCTCTGTTATATCCTTGTTGTAAATAAAAGCCCACGTAGAAATACTTGTAACACTTTCTGGCACGACAACCTCTCCACCGCTTCCTGTATACGCCTTTAAAACACCGTCTGTTATACGAAAGTCAGATGAATTAGATTCTTCAGCAGATAAAGTACTAGAAGCACCCTCTTTAGTAATAGCAAATGACTCAATTATAAAAGACGAAGATACAAGGCACAGCGATAAAAAAATAGAAGTGATTTTTTTAGCAATTTTCATAGTTAATACCCCCTGTAAATTTAATAATATAATAATGTATAAAAATACCATTATATACTAAAAATTGTAATCTAATATAATATTTATTTCAATTTAAATTTATAAATGTAATCTTTTGTAATAAAAAAACAACAATCAAATTATATCTCATATAAATTAATTGCTGTTTTTATTTTTTATTTAATTTTTAAAAAACAATGAAAGTTCATCTGGCTTTATATAAATCTTTTTGTTTTCTAGTTTAACCAAATTTTCATTTTGGAGTATTTTCATAGCTCTAGACAATGTCTCTCTCTTACATCCTAGCATATCAGCTAGATAAGTCATCGTAATTCCCTTGACATCTAATAGTCGCCACTCACCCTTATCGACTCCGAATTCTCGATTTAACCTGTATAGCTTTGCGGCCAACTTTTTTTCGATTTTTATATAAGTAGAATTTTTTAGCTGTCTATAAAGTCGTCTATTTCTTTTTTCTAGGGAATCTAATATGTTTTTCACTAAGTTAAAGTCTGTTTGCATTATTCCGATAAAATCATCTATATTAAATTTGACTATTTCAGATTTTTCAAATGCCTCACATGCAACAGCTGTCGTAGAGTTATTTATAAGCACTTCGTTTATCATGTCGCCTTGATTTAATATAAAAATTATCTTTCGCTCTCCGAATTCATTCATTTTATATATTGAAACCTTGCCTGATATTAGAAAATATACATTTTCGACTATTTCTCCTTCATGAAATAAGACCTCTTTTTTTTCTAATTTAAACACAGATCCTTTTTTAGTCAGCTCTTCAATTGTAGATATTTTTATATTTTTGAATACATCTATATTTTTTAAAATAATACTCACCCCTATATTTAATTATCTAAAAGACATTAATATAGAGGTTTTGAGCCTTATCAGTTAATTTATAATATCTTTTTGATAATCTCTAGTATTTTGTTCGTCTACTTCGCCTATATATATTTTATCAGATATTTGCTCTTCTTTTAACTCTCCTTTTATTACCTCATCTTGATCTTGTTCAATTATTTGAAAATCATCGCTTTCTACTTCATCCTCTACAGTATCTTCATCTAAAATATAGTCATCTTTTTCGTATTCATCTATGTCGAATTTTTGTTTTTTAACTACCTTTGAACCACAGCATACACAGAACTTAGAGTCCACATCGATTTTACTAGCACAGACGTAACATAGCATAAAATTTTTCTCTTTGTTGATTTCCTTACCACATTTAGGGCAGAATCTTTCATCGCTCTTTGGTATATAGCCACATTCGCATACAGGAGTATTTTCGTCGTGTCCTTCTATATTTGCTATGTCTAGCATTCTATTGTATATTTCTAAATCCACCTTTCTGATTTCGTAGATTATTTCTCCAAACAAACTCTCATCTATAAGACCTTTTCTGATTTTGTCGTATACAATCATTCCTAGTTCCATTATTTTTTCACTTTTTTTGTCTTCGTATTCGTGTATTTCTTTTTCTATTTGTAATTTTTTTGATTTTAATTGTAAATTCATCTTGATACCTCTTTTCTACTAATTCCAATCGCTTAATTTAAACCCTATAAAAGCTACTATAAAGCTGTAAATAAAGCTTATCACTATTGTAAAAATTGTACTCATTCCCATTTGTACATTATATCCCAATAAAGATCCTCCATTTACATCAACAGAAGTAAATATAGACAACACTGCCATAATAAGTGCGTAAATAATACTAAATATCAAAACAGTCTTTTCAGTTGAATTTTTGTATTTTTCTCTAAGCTTCATTCCTGAAATTAAAAGGATTAAAATAGATAAAGCGACAAACGCTACTAAACACAATTTAAAATCTATACTCAAAGAACTAGAAAATAAATTCACTAAAAATAAATTTTTACTTCCTATAGTAACAGGATTGAAATTAGCAAAGCCCCATATATAAGCTGCCAATTGGCTGATTAGTACAAAAATATTTATATTTGATATAGAACTTCCAAGCCCAAGCTCGTATACATAAGAAAGCCCTACAAAATGACCTAAAAGCAAAAGAATAAATATTATTAAATACCCTACAAATATTGTCTTTGCAGTATATTTAAAAATTCCAAGGTAAATATTATTTTGTTCGTATTCCTTTTTTACACCTATATATAAAATTGATAAAAACCCTATCAACAATCCTCTAAGTAAAACACTTATAAAGCTAAATCCATATACTATACTGTACCCAGAAGAGAAAAATCCTCCGCCTAATGAGACACTATTTTTAGATAGAAGCGCCAAAGCACCAAGTACGATACCGTATATGATCCCTACTCCTATAGCTTGTGTAATTAAAGATAGCTCATCTGTATTTTTTTGTTTTAAAAATAATTTATAAGAAATCATCATACATAATGCAGGTAGTAAAATAAGTATCAGCATAGATACCTGCAAACTTACGCTATAGTAATTACCAAATCCCATGCCTCCTGCATTTGTAAATGCGCTTAAACTTCCTCCATTAACTAATAATAGTATATCTAAAGCACTTATGTAAGACGAATATTCTCCTAAAGTTAAATTTAAGATTTGGTGTACTACGATACATAAAAAGTACAGTATTAAAGTAGCAAATCCAGCTACCTTTATGCTATCTTTTATGTTTATATT
>NZ_JALEXO010000068.1 GCF_022780145.1 Intestinibacter sp. | reverse complement strand
TTTGTGCAGCCCTTCTTCACGATGTAGTAGAAGATACAGATGTTACTGGGAAAGATATAACAGATATGTTTGGAGAGGAAATCTCAGATATGGTTGCAGGTGTTACTAAATTAAGTACTATCCAATTTGCAACATTAGAAGAAACACAAGTAGAAAATTATAGAAGAATGTTTTTAGCAATGGGAAAAGACATAAGAGTTATATTAATAAAACTTGCAGATAGACTTCATAATATGAGAACACTAAAATATCTAAAAAGAGAAAGGCAAATTGCAAATGCAAAAGAAACTCTAGAACTATATGCACCACTTGCAAATAGGTTAGGTCTATATTCAATAAAAGCAGAACTTGAGGACCTTGGCTTTAAATATATGTATCCAGAAAAATATTATGATTTAGTTGAAAGTATAAATAAGAAAAAAGATGAAAGACTAAAGTTTATAGAAAAAATAATGGATGATATAAGAGTTCAGCTAAAAAAACAAAGAATAGATGCAGAAGTTACAGGAAGAGCCAAACACTTGTACTCTATATATAGAAAGATGATAAGAGACAATTGTACAATAGACCAAATATATGATTTATTTGCTATGAGAATTATAGTAAACTCTGTAAAAGACTGTTATGCTGCACTAGGTGTAGTTCACGAAATGTATAGTCCAATGCCAGGAAGATTTAAAGACTATATAGCTGTTCCAAAACCTAATATGTATCAATCAATTCATACAACATTACTTGGAGAAAAAGGAACACCTTTTGAAGTTCAAATTCGTACATGGGATATGCATAAGATTGCTGAAAATGGTATCGCAGCACACTGGGCATACAAAGAAGCAAATTTCTTAGGTAGAGGAAAGAAAAATGTAGTTGTAACAGAAGATAAACTTGCGTGGCTTCGTGAAACTTTAGAGTGGCAACAAGAAATGCAAGATCCAGAACAATTTTTAGATAATTTAAAAAGAGAACTATTCGAGGATGAGGTTTATGTATTTACCCCAAAAGGTTTAATAAAGGTTTTACCAAAAGGAGCAACACCAATTGATTTTGCATATTCTATTCATGCTGAAATTGGAAATCACATGACAGGTTGTAAGATAAATAGCAAAATGATGCCTATTATCACTCCATTAAAAAGCGGAGATATAATAGAGATAATTACATCTGATAATTCAAAAGGTCCAAGTATGGATTGGCTTAAATTTATAAAGAGTGCACAAGCTAAGAATAAAATAAATAGTTGGTTTAAAAAAGAGAAAAAAGCAGAGAATATTGAAAAGGGTAAAACTTCTATTGATAAAGAATTAAAAAGATTAGGTTTATCTCATGACAAATTATTTAAAACAGATTACATTACACCAATGCTTAATAGATATAAATATAAAGACTTAGACGAAATGTATGCAGCAGTTGGATTTGGTGCAAATTCAGCAGGAAAAATAATTGCTCGTATGCTTATAGAATACAGAAAAGACCATAAAGAAGAAGAAATAGAAGAAAAGCTTGAAGAATTATCTAAAGCTAAGACAGATAAAAAAGCAAAACCATCTAGTAATGGTATAATAGTTAAGGGAATTGATAATTGCTTAGTAAAGCTTTCTAAGTGTTGCAACCCACTTCCAGGAGATGAAATTATAGGATATATTACAAAAGGTAGAGGTGTTTCTGTTCACAGAAAAGATTGTGTTAATGTTAAAGATTTATTAAAAGAAGAAAATAGAATTATTGATGTTTCTTGGGTAGAAGAAAAACAAGCTTCTTATAATGTTGATATAGAAATTTCAGCAAATGATAGAAGCGGATTACTCGCAGATATTACAAAAGCTTTATCTACCGCCAAAGCCAATATTGTTGGAATTAATGCAAAAACTGGTAAAGATAGAATTGCAATTATAGAACTTACATTAGAAACAAAAAATATAGATGAACTTAATTCTATTTTAAAAGCTGTTCGCAAGGTGGATAGTGTTTATGAAGTAACAAGAAAGAAGGTTTAAAATTTAATGATACTAAAGAGATTAAAAATATCAACCTGGATAGGGGATGAAACAAACTGTTATATTGTTTTTGACCAAGAAAGCAAAGAAACTATGGTTGTTGATCCAGCAGGTGATGTAGATAGAATTATTGAAATGATAAATATTTTACAAGGAAATTTAAAATATATTTTTCTAACTCATTGCCACGGGGACCATATAGCAGGAGTTAAGGAATTAAGAGAGAAAATGGGTGGAAAGGTTTTAATTCATAGATTAGATGCAGAAGGTTTGAACAATAAAGAAATAAATCTTACTGAATTTATGGATGGACTTCCAGAAATCGAAATAGATGCAGATTCTAGATTAGATGATGGAGATTTAATTCATTTAGGTAATCTTGAATTTAAAGTTATTCATACACCTGGACATACTAAAGGTGGATGTTCCTTATATTTAGAA
>NZ_JALEXO010000122.1 GCF_022780145.1 Intestinibacter sp. | reverse complement strand
AGTAGACGAACAAGTAGTAGAAGATTTAAGAGCTAACTTCACAGGAGAATGTACAGAAGTAGGAATGTACTTAGCAATGAGTAGACAAGCAGATAGAGAAGGATATCCAGAAGTAGCAGAAGCATATAAGAGAATAGCTTTTGAAGAAGCAGAACATGCTGCAAAATTTGCTGAATTATTAGGAGAATGTGTAGCTGCAGATACTAAAGAAAACTTAAGAGTAAGAGTAGATGCTGAATATGGAGCAACAGAAGGAAAATTAAAATTAGCTAAGAGAGCTAAAGAATTAGGATTAGATGCTATACACGATACAGTTCATGAAATGTGTAAAGACGAAGCTAGACACGGTAAAGCATTCTTGGGATTATTACAAAGATATTTCGGATAGACGTTAATAAAATATATTTAAATAAAACTTAAAAAATCTTACAGCTAATTTATAAAATAATTAGCTGTAAGATTTTTTTATGTGTAGAAAATTATATTCTTTCTTTAAAGTTTCTTTAAAAATTTATTCTATATTATAATTAAGATACGAAATTAAAAATAGCAAGGAGAGATTTTATGAAAAAAGCATTGGTAATAGATGACGATGTGGATATTTTATACCTTATAAAGGATATATTAGAAGACGATGGATACGAGGTTGTGATTTCAAATTCTGCAGAGGAGGCGTATATAAAGCTAAATGACGATATAGATATAGTGCTTTTAGATGTAATGATGCCGGGGACAGATGGGTTTAGCTTTTGCAAAAAAATCAGAGATGAAGTAGAAATTCCGATTATTTTTTTAACGGCAAAGACTTCAGAGGAGGATATCATAAAGGGACTTGCATTAGGAGGAGATGACTACATTACAAAGCCGTTTAGTATAAATCAATTAAGGGCTAGGATGAATGCGCATATAAGAAGGGACAACAGAAAAAAAGAAAAGAATTACTTGATGATTGGAGATATAAAGATGAATTTAAAAAGTAGAGAGGTCGAGTATTTTGGCGAGGATATAGTGTTTACTAAGAGAGAGTTTGATATACTAGAGCTTTTGGCTTTAAATATAGGTATGGTGTTTTCAAAGGAGGATATTTACGAAAAGGTTTGGGGATACGATGCAGAGGGAGATAGCGCTACAGTTTCAGAGCATATAAAGAAAATAAGGGCAAAATTTTTAAAGATAAACAAAGAATTTGACAGCATACAAACTGTATGGGGAATTGGATATAAATTTAAAAAATAAACGTCGGGGGGAGTGTATTTGATTGATAAAAAATATATTAAAAGACAATTTGTGTATACATTAATAGGGATTATTGTTGCGAGTATATTTAGCAGTATTTTATTTAATTTCTGTCTAGAATTTATATTTATAGGAACAGTATTTAATAGTGAAGCTAGTCGAGAGATAGTTGGAAATTTTTATGAATTTTTTAAGTTGAAGGCTATTTACAATGAGAGCTCGCTAAATAGCAATTGGATTTTTAATTTTATAACTTATGTATCGCCTTATATTTTTATAGCTTTGTATTCAGTTATTTTTTCAAAAATATATATCAAAAAAATCGATAAAAGTCCACAAAAAATAGATACTTTTGAAAATCAAGATATAAATTTAGATATAAATTACGAGGATATAGATGAGCCAAATAAGATAGCTGAGTCATTTGAGAAAATGCGTGTAAATTTAAAGGATGCCTTCAATACACAGTTAAAAAGCGAAAAGGAAAAGCAGGATATAATCCAGTCGCTTTCACACGATTTGAGAAGTCCGCTTACCTTGATAAAGGGTCATGTGGAGCTTTTACAAAGTGGGGCGTATAAAAATGAGGAAAGATTAAAGAGATATCTAAATGTAATAGAAAAATCTACAAATCGAGCGGTTGCTTTAGTAGATGATCTAAATGTTTTATCTAAAATCGATGATTCAGATTTTATTTTAGATAAAAAGGAAGTTTTACTAGATGATTTTATAAATGAGAAGTTTGAGGATTACAAAACCTTGGCAAATGAGAAGCATCTTAACTTTTGTGTAAATGTAGATAGCGAATTAAACGATGCCGTCGTCTATATAGACAAATCGCAGATTTCTAGAGTTATAGATAATATAATAACGAATAGCTTTAGATATGTAGATGAAGGTGGCAGTATAGAAGTAGATATTTCGCAAAACGAACAAGACAAAGTAGTATTTAAGATAAAAGACAGTGGCGCTGGATTTAGAAAAGAGGACTTGCCAAATGTTTTTAATAGATTTTACAAGGGAGATAAATCGAGAGCAAATAGCAATGGAAATTCTGGGCTTGGCCTTTATATATGCAAGAAAATAATCGACAAGCACAGCGGTGAAATTAGAGTTTTCAATGAAAATGGAGCTGTCGTGGAGTTTAGCATTTGGAAGAAGAAGATCATGAAGACAAAGGAGATAAAGAAGCTCGCCAAGAGAGATTTAAAGCTCAATTTAAAGCCCGTGCTATTTAATAGTCTTTTAAACTTGATTCCAATTGTTTTATGTACTGTGGCTTATATTTTTGAAGAAAAATTATTTGTATTTGTAGCTGTGAATAGTATTTTTATTGCGAGTTTACTCAAAGCCAA
>NZ_JALEXO010000011.1 GCF_022780145.1 Intestinibacter sp. | reverse complement strand
GCTGATAATACTCTTCTTTTTCTCCTGTTGTAAAATTAAATTTATTTTTATAGATTTCCCATATTATTAAATCGTTGTCTATACTAATATCAAAGATAATTTGTTTATTAAATATTAATTTAGAAGTATAAATTTTATCATTTATATATTCTACATTATCAATTTGATTTAACACTTTACCTTTAAATTGAATTATAAATTCCTCGATTAATAACAAAATATCTTTTGATCTTTTCATTTTTTTTATTATATTTTTACTTAAATATAAAAAACTCAATTTATTTTCCCCCAATTCTATATCAAAAACTTTATTCAATCTACAAATTATAATGCAATTTTTAAAATTACTATTATTTAATATTAACTCAATTTAATTTTATCATATTCTTTTAATTCAAAACTAATATACAAATAAAATTTTATAAATAGTTACATACTAAAATAGAGATATAGGCTAATCTATCTTTACCTATATCTCTATAAAACCATAATAAAATTAATTCATCCAACTATTATATCCAAACTTTATTCTGTTTCTTGAATAAAGCTAACTATACTTTGAACAGCTTTCTTTTGTTGTTCTTCCTCACTTATAAGGGCAGCCTCGTCTTTTTTATAAGTTCCGTAATCTCCAAATTGAGAGTGGTTTGCGCCCTCTATTTCAAGGTAAGTCGTATCTGATGGCAGCTTTTCCTTTGCATCGATTAAAGACTGAAAATCAATAACTCCGTCTTTACTTCCCCAAATCGATAAAACATCCATTCCGATTTCTTTTAAATACGAATCTGCTGGGTATGAAGATATCAAGACAACTCCATCTATTTTTTCTAAATTTGAATTTACATATCTTGTAGCTGTTAGACCTCCTAGAGAATCTCCACCTATCACCCAATTTTCTATATCGCTGTATTTTTGTATAACTTCACTCGCCTTGTTTTTGCCAAATGGAGCAAAGTTAAATGGCATATCTACAGCTACTACTTGATATCCATATGACGATATCATCTTGCAAATTTTAGCATATGCCCTAGCATCCACCTTAGCAGCTGGATATAATATAAATCCCTTTGTTGGAGTAGTATTTTTAGGTGTAAAAGATATTAAATTTTTATCTATGCTAACTTCTACATTACTGTCGCTTTTCAAATATAATTCCGCTTCTTTCGTTGGAGCATAATAGCTACTCAGCCAAATGAAAAAAACTATTACTGAAAGTAATAATAAAATTAAGATAGCTTTTATTATTTTTATCTTTCTAAGCTTTTTTTTCTGTTTATTTTTTTTAGCTTTAGAAATTTCTTTTTCTTCTTCGTTGTAAAGTAAAGGTTTCTCTAGCTCCATAGTAATACTAAAGGTGTCGTATTTTCTTTTTTTAGACTTTACTTTATCATTTTTCATTTTTTAATCCCTCCAAGTTTGTTTTCATACTATTATAGTTTATCACAGTTAAATCTATTTTTCATCTTATCAAATCTTTCAATTTTGTATCTTTTTCTTAATATTATTTTAAGATTTTACAAACTTGTAAATAACTAACAAAAATACTCCCCTATGTAAAAGCATTTTTTACAATAGGGAAGTATTTTATCTTATTAATAGGGAAAAAATTTGTTTAGCTTAATAGTGTATTCCACTCCAATAAACATTATTTTTAACTATAGCTTCTGGGTTTAAAGTCACGCCTTCTAAAACGTATTTTTTGTATTCCATAAATCCAGTTCTATCTACTATATATCCTATATGCTCCTTGCCTCCTGGTGCGTCTTTTGCCATGTATTCTTTAGCAAATTTATAAGTATTGACTATTATTTTTATTATGCTTTCTTCATCTGCCCAAAGTATCCAGTCCTCTGCAAGTCTAGGGTTTTTCTTACCTGTTCTACCCATTATAGCTAGTCTGTAGTATTTCTTTTCATCTCTAGTCCATGCTCCTGTTGGGCAGTTTAGTACACATTCTCCACAGCCTATACATTTTTCAGGATCTCTGACTATTTTATTGTTTTCAACTGATAGTGCTCCTGTAGATAATCTCTTGCATTTTTTAACGCAGGCTTGACAGTTTACACATCTATCCATTTCGTATACAGGCTTGTGCATACCTATTATTCCGTAGTCATGGCTTCTAGCCTTTATACAGTCGTTTGGACATCCTGTAAGCGCTACCTTGACGTGTATATCATTTGGGAATATCGCCTTTTCTATTTTTTTAGCAAACTCAGTAGTATTGTACGCTGCTTTTGGACAGGCTTTGTTTCCTACGCATGCGCATACATTACGAGTTCCCGCTGCTGGATATCCAGTATTTGGTTCTACTTGATTTATTTCAAGCTTGTCTATTACTGGTTGTATCATTTTGTTGATTTCATCCATATCCTCGTATCTAAGACCTAATATTTCAAATCCTTGACGAGTTGTCATGTGGATTTCGCCGTTACCAAATTTATTTGAGATTTCAGCGACAATTTTTAAAGATTCTGGGTCTATTGCTCCACCTGGAACTCTGACTCTAAGCGATGTCCCGTATCTATTTTTAGTAATTCTATAAGCGTTTTTCATTACTTTTTTAGTATTTATATCTCTAATCATAGTTTTGCCTCCTAATCTATAAGTGTTTTTGCCTTTGAATAGTCGTAAACTGGTCCATCTAAGCATATATAAGATTCATCCATCTTGCAGTGTCCACATTTACCTAATCCACAGCACATCTTTCTTTCATAAGAAACCCAGATATTTTCCTCTGCTACGTTTCTCTTTAAAAATTCACCAACTGTAAATTTCATCATCATAGGAGGTCCTACTACTGCACATGAGAAATTATCTATATCATCTATTTTTAAATCAGGTATGTATTTTGTGACAAGTCCAACAGGTCCATCGTATCCTTCAGTTGCTGTATCTACTGTCACTGTTACATCTAGTTTTTCGCTCCATCTTTTTAGATCTTCTTTAAATAAAGCGTCGTCTATTGTTTTAAATCCTACTATTAATTTAAAGCTCTTAAATTTATCTTGATTGTTATATACAAATTCTACTATGCCTCTAACTGGAGCTAATGCACTACCTCCAGCTACTACAACAAGCTCTCTACCTATATAATTTTCGATTTCAAATCCATTTCCATAAGGTCCTCTTATCAAAAGATTATCGCCTATATCGTATTTAAATATCTCGCTAGTTACTTTTCCTACATTTCTTATAGTAAAATCTACGTAATTATCTCCGTATCCGCTGACTGATATCGGACTTTCGCCGTATTTTGGCATAGATATTTCATAAAATTTACCTGGAAGTACATCTTTAGTATCGCACTCAACTCTAAATGTCCATTCTTGAGGTGTGTGCTTTATCAAATCTATTATCTTCGCAACTTTTGGTATATATTTGTTCATACTATTTGTCCTCCTTGCATAACTCGTTTACTTTATCGATAGTCGTAGAGAAAGAAATATATTGTGGGCAGTTATCATCACATCTACCACAGCCTACGCACATATGATATCCAAAGCGTTTTTTGAAGTCGTAAATCTTGTGCATAGCTTTAAATCTAAGTCTATCACCTTTAGATTGTCTAAATGAATGTCCTCCTGCTATATCAGTAAATCCATCTACTTGACATGATGCCCATACTCTTCTTCTTTCTCCAACGTTTTCATTTTCTTTATAGAAAATATCTTGCATTGTAAAGCATGTGCAAGTTGGACAGACAAAATTACATCTACCACATGATATGCAGCGTGCATTGTATTCCTCCCACATAGGATCTTGGCTTATTTTTACTGGATCTATATTATCTGGAATTTCTACTTTTACGAAATTTTCTTTTACGTAATCTACTTCAAAATCTGTATTTTCACCTTCAAATACATTTAATGTATCATCTTTTATATCTATGTATAATTCGTCTTCTCTTATGTTTAATGCCATAGCGTAATCTTCTGTTTTATTAGAGTTCATACTTACACAGAAGCAGTTTCTAAAGCTTTCTTTACATCCTACCAGGATAAATTTAATTTTATCTCTGTTTCTTTTATAGTAATAATCTTCTTCGCCATTTCTAAGATATATTTCATCAACTCTTTTTACTGCATTTATATCACAAGCTCTCATGAAAATTAAAATTTTATCTTTTCTTTCATTTGCTTCACTGTACTTATCTTGTGTAAAATAAAGTAATATTTCATTAATTGGCAACATAACTTATTTTGGAGAAAAATGAGATTTAAGAGTCCACTACATTTCTTCAAAAGTTTTTACTTCTTTGTATCTAATACTAGGAGTGTCTGAATACGTACCCTTGTAATCTAAAACTACTGGTGCAAAAATTTTATACTCCTCACTTAATTTTTTTAATCCCTTATCAAAAGATTCATAGTTAAGCTTTAACTTCATTATCATCACCCTTCCTTTATTTTTGCTTATATCTTCTATGATTAAATAATATCATCTAGTAAAATTTATTTATGTGATTTTTATCACAATATAAGCAATTTCTTTCCATATTTTAGACAAAAAAACAACAATCAATTTGTATATTTTCACAAACTAATTGTTGTTTAAATTCTATATTTAAGTTTTGAAAAAATCAGAAAGCTCATCTGGTTTTACATAT
>NZ_JALEXO010000342.1 GCF_022780145.1 Intestinibacter sp. | reverse complement strand
TGTTGATATTGTGATTCCTCTTTCTCTTTCTTCTGGAGCTTTATCTATGTTAGCGAAATCTACAGCTTCTCCTAATTGATATCTGTCATATAATGTTTTTGTTATTGCAGCTGTTAATGTAGTTTTACCGTGGTCAACGTGACCGATAGTTCCTATATTAACATGTGGTTTAGTTCTTTCGTATTTAGCCTTTGCCATTTTCTAATTACCTCCTAAATAATTTAATATGATTAAAGTGTTTACAATAAGCATTTTACTATTAATTATTTCTGTTTTCAAGATGTTTTTCTAATTTTCTCTTAACTCTTTGTAGTGCATTATCAATAGATTTAACATCCCTATTAAGTACGTTAGCAATATATTGATATGACTTACCACTTAAATATAGCCCTAAGACTTCTAATTCTAAGTCGCTTAATAATTCATTCATCTTATCTTCAATATTTTTTAGCTCTTCTTTGCTTATTATTAATTCCTCTGGATCAGTTACTATACTTGTTGCTATTATGTCCAAAAGCGTCCTATCTGATTCTTCATCATAGATAGGTTTATTTAATGATACATATGAATTTAAAGGTATATGTTTTTGTCTTGTTGCAGTTTTAATAGCAGTTATTATCTGCCTAGTTATACATATTTCAGCAAAACATTTAAATGAATTCGTCTTTGTTCCATCGAAATCTCTAACTGCTTTATATAGACCAATCATACCCTCTTGAATTATGTCTTCTTTATCAGCTCCTACTAAAAAATATGATTTAGCTTTTGCTTTAACAAAATTTTTATATTTAGATATAATATATTCTAATGCTAGTTTATCCCCTTTATTAGCTTTTAATACTATATTATATTCATCTTGCTGACTATTATCTAAACTCTCATAATAGTTATAATCTTTATCATTATCCTTAGCTAGTAACATGAAATCTCCCCCATTTACAAGTTTCCTGTACTTATATTATAGCTCAACAAATCCAGTATTTTCAATGCTTTCTACGAATGTTCTCAAGTTTCGACAAAGTTATATCATCTAGTCTATCTTCCAAGAAATTTCGCTGAATTTTTCTTGTACTATCTCTTTGTTTTTCTTTTATTTTCGTCAAAGTTTCATCAAGATAGATTTTTAATTCCCTTGCAGAAATTCTAGTTGCACCTTTCCCCAAAATAATTTGTTGCTCTGCATAATCACTAGTAGCTACTTCAATTTTATCGTATTTAGATAATGTACTTATAAATTTTTCTATATAACTGTCCGCAGTTTGATGTTCTTTTGTGTATACAATAGTTATATATTTTCTTCTTTCAACCTTTTCCCTACTATTTTTTACATTGTAAGCATCAAAAACAATAATTGCTTTTTTACCGTTATATTGTGCATATTCAATTATATAGTGTATTAACCTCTCTCTTGCAGCATCTAAATCTTCGCTTGCTAATGCCTTTAATTCTTCCCAATCATTTATGATATTGTAACCATCTACAATTAAATACGATTTATACTTTTTCTTAGCCATTAATCCTTCTTCATTCTTTGTCTAAAAATTTCATATAACAATATTCCGCCTGCAACTGATGCATTCAGAGATGATACATTTCCTATCATCGGCATCTTAACTACAAAATCACAATTTTGTTTAACTAATCTAGACACCCCAAAACCTTCACTACCGATTACTAATCCTATTGGTCCTGTTAGATTTTGTTCATAGAAAACCTCTCCATCCATGTCTGCTGCTGCTATCCAAAGACCTTCTTTTTTTAATTGCTTTATAGTATTTACTATATTGGTTACTTTACATACTGGAACATACTCAACTGCCCCTGCTGAAGCTTTTGCTACTACAGAAGTAATATGAACTGATCTTCTCTTTGGTATGATTACACCATGAGCTCCAACTGCATCTGCTGTTCTTATTATCGTACCAAGATTATGGGGATCTGTTATTTCATCTAGTATAATAAAAAATGGATCTTCACCCTTTTTCTTTGCTATTTCTAATAAATCACTTAGTTCATAATACTTATAATCACTTACTACGGCTATTACACCTTGATGTGAATGACTTGTGCTTATTTCATCTAATTTATGTTTATCGACATATTGTATAACTATATTCTTTTCTTTAGCCATACCTATTATTTTTTTGATAGACCCTTCCTTAGATGAATTCGATATCATTATTTTATCTATTGCCCTATCACTTCTCAAAGCCTCTATGATAGGATTTCTACCTTCTATATTTGCCAATAATTTCACCGCCTATAAATTATTAAATTTTTCTCTTATTTCTTTTATTTTTCCACATGACATATTGCCTTCTGGACATGGTCCATTTAAGCAGCTTGGGCCTACATTCTTAAATAAAGTAGGGGCCACTTCTCTTACTAATTTTAGCATTTCTGTGGCTAATTCCCTAATCTCCCATTGTGCCCTTTCGCAACATCTGTGATGGAAGAAATTATACAAGCTTCTGGCATTTATTGTAAATACCATTTTTGTTTCGCAAGCATTTGGGAATACATATCTCGCATCTTCTATAGATTTTTTCTCAGCTTGTGATTTAGCTTTCTTTTCACTTACTCCCTTGTCTAATAAGTCTTGATAATGTTTTTTAAATAGTATTTCTACTAATTTATCATAATCTTCTTGGCATTTATTCATTGATTCTATGAATATTTTTTTTGCTTCTTCGTTTTTTTCTATTTCAGGTGGAATTATATATTCAAATTGATCAAGCTTTACATAACGTTGTGATTGTTGTGAAAAACTTGCGATTCGATGTCTCACTATTTGGTGAGAGCAGCTTCTTGATATTCCTTCAATTCCAAATGTAAATGTAACATGCTCGATTGGCGACTCGTGGCCAATACTTACTAGCATATTTAAAAATTTATCTATACTCTCTTGAGTTAAATTTTGTTCTATTTCATCTACACCAACTGGAGAATAACACAGCTTAGCAGCCATAGATATTACTTTTTCCGGTTCTGGTGTATGGGCTAATAATTTGACTTTCATAATAAAATCCTCCTATTTTTTTATTTATAAATTTAATATATAAAAATTTTTTAATTTATATGTGAACTTTCCTTATATTTTTGCAAAAAAACTTTATAAAATTTCAATTTTATATAAATTATATTCACTAATTAATTATACACTAAAAACATATTATAAAAAAACACCACTTTCTTACAAAACTTTAAAGCATGCTTAAAAGTGGTGTTTTTAATTATATTTCTCGTTCTATAATTTCTATACTTTTTTGGACTATATATTCCAGTCGCTCTCTATCCTCACTTAGATATAAATACCCTATTAATGCCTCAAAGCCTGTCGCGCATTTGTAATCAATAATATCTGCATTCTTAGGTGATGTATGAGGCTTTTGATTTCTACCTCTTTTGAAAATCCTTATTTCTTCTTCTGTCAATTCATCCTGTAATTCGTGTATTATTGTCGCTTGTGCCTTAGCTTTAGAGTATTGTATAGCTGATTTGTGAAGATCATTTACTTTTCTGTTGATATTTTGTCTTATTAGATGCTCTCTAATATAAGATTCATAAACTGTATCTCCTAAATATGCTAAAACTAAAGGTGACATAGTTATTAATTCAGTTTTGTCCATTTTTATGCTCTTTTCCATTTTACGCCTTGTCTTGTGTCTTCAAGGACGATACCCTTATCTAATAATTGTTGTCTAATTTCATCTGCTAATTGGAAGTTTTTAGCCTTTTTAGCTTCTGTTCTTTGTGCTATTAATTTTTCTATTTCTTCGTCTAGCATTTCTTCTTTTTTGTCATTTACTATGTTTAAAACACCAGTTAATTCGTTAAATTCAGCTAATGTTTTTTCAGCAAATTCCTTTGAAGAATTTTCAGTTATGTTGCTGTTCATGAATTTAGCTAATTCGAATATTGCACTTACTGCATCTGCTGTATTAACATCGTCATCCATAGCATCTATGAATTTTTGTCTAAATCCAGCTAATTCATCTTGTAGTTTAGCTTCATCTTCTGTCATCTTAGTATCCCCAAGATTGCTTATTATAAACTCAGCTCTTTCTTTAGCATTGTATAATCTTTCAAGACCTGCTTTAGATTGATTTAATATTTCGTCGCTGAAATTAATTGGATTTCTGTAATGAGTAGATAGCATGAAGAATCTAACTACAGCTAAATCGTAAACTTCTGATATTTCTCTAACTGTGAAGAAATTTCCTAATGATTTACTCATTTTTTCGTTGTTTACGTTTATATATTCATTGTGTAACCAGTAGTTAGAGAATGTCTTTCCACTTCTAGCTTCACTTTGTGCTATTTCATTTTCGTGGTGAGGGAATTTTAAATCTTGTCCACCAGCATGTATGTCTATAGTTTCCCCTAAGTATCTATTAGACATAACAGAGCATTCTATATGCCATCCTGGTCTACCTTCACCCCAAGGACTTGGCCATCCTGGTTCTCCTTCTTTTTTAGCCTTCCATAGAACGAAGTCCATTGGATGTCTCTTTTGATCGTTTACTTCTATTCTTGCCCCAGCTTCTAGTTCTTCTTGTTTTATACCTGAAAGCTTTCCATAATCTTTGAATTTTTTAGTATCGAAGTAAACATCTCCATTAACTGCATAAGCATATCCTTTGTCTTCTAGTTCTTTTACGAAATCTATGATTTGTGGTATGTTGTTTGTTACTTGAGGATGCACGTCTGCTCTTTTGATCCCTAATCCGTCTGCATCTACAAAGTATTCCTTTATGTATTTAGTAGCAACTTCTTCTGGTGTAATGTTTTCTTCATGACTTCTTTTGATTATTTTATCGTCTACATCTGTGAAGTTTTGAACATATGTAACATCATATCCCCTGTATTCTAAATATCTTCTCAATGTATCAAATATTATAAAAGGTCTTGCATTTCCTATATGTATAAAGTTGTATACTGTAGGACCACAAACATACATTTTCACCTTGCCTTCTTCAATTGGTACGAATTCTTCTTTTTTACGTGATAATGTATTATATA
>NZ_JALEXO010000337.1 GCF_022780145.1 Intestinibacter sp. | reverse complement strand
TATTGATTTTAGTTTTTTATTATGTAAATTCATAGGATATAAATTCTCGATAAATACGAAGATTAGTATGAAATATATGATTCAACAAAATTGATATTGTAGAACTTTACAATAAAGATTTTTTAGAAAAAATGTGAATTTTTGAGATATATATTCTTAGAAAATAGGAGGAATGATATGGGACTTTTTAGTGGTCAACTGTCAAATGTAGTAGAATGGGAACAGTTTAGAGACGATATGATATTTTGGAAATGGGATAATAATGAAATCAAAAAAGGGAGTAAGTTGATTATTAGACCAGGACAAGATGCAATATTTATGTTTAATGGAAAAGTAGAAGGTATATTTAAGGACGAAGGAAGCTTTGATATAGAATCTCAAATAGTGCCTTTCTTATCAACATTAAAAGGATTTAAATTTGGATTTAACAGTGGTATGAGAGCAGAAGTTTTATTTGTCAATACTAAAGAATTAACTGTAAAATGGGGAACAAAAAATGCTATAAATATACCAGCACCAAATCTTCCGGGAGGAATGCCTATAAAATCTTTTGGAACATTTTGCTGTAAGGTAGCTGATTATCAACTACTTATAGACAAGGTAGCAGGCGTTAAAAAGCAATACACAATAGATGATGTAAAAGAACGTATAATGTCTATGCTAGACCAAACTCTTATGAGATGGATAGTAAAGGAAGGCAAGGATATATTTAATATTCAAGCAAATGCCTTAGAAATCTCTAACGGTATTAAAACTGATTTAGACATGGAAATGCAAAAGATAGGAATAGCTATTACTAGCTTCACCATAGCTAGTGTTACTTATCCTAAGGAAATACAAGAAATGGCTACAAAAGCGGCATCACAAAGTATGATAAACGATATGAATAAGTATACTCAAATGGCTATGGCAGATTCTATGGCAAATGGTTCAAATGGCGGTGGCTCAAGTATGGCTGCTGATATGGCTAGCATGCAAATGGGTATGATGATGGGGCAACAAATGGCAAATCAAATGATGGGTGCAGGACAACAAATGAATCAACAACCACAACAGCCTGTCAATCCACAAGTCGGAGGAAATGTCGCTAAGTTCTGTCCAAACTGTGGTACACCAAATAACACAGGAGCTAACTTCTGTCCAAATTGTGGTACTAAGTTAGTATTATAGAGGGAAAATAATACAACATAACGAGGGAGTGTTAAAATAATGGGATTAATATTTAAAAAAAGTATAAAAGTAGGACCTTTGAAAATAAACTTTTCAAAATCAGGTGTAGGCTATTCTATAGGAAATAAAAAAGTAAGACACACAAGAACAGCTACTGGAAAAACATACAATACAATAAATCTAGGTAATGGTTTATCATATAGAACAAAATCAAAAAAGAAATAATTTGAAAATATAAATAGTCTTTATGACAATAAAAAAGACCTTTGATCGTATTTATGAATCAGAGGTCTTTTTTTCTAAATTTGTTTAAACGTATGAAAAAAGTTTACAAAAACATATTTTATCTATCTTCAACATTAATAGATTCAATTGAAACACTACCACTTCTAACAACGACGATATTGTTAGGATATTGTTTTGCGAATACATCTATCAATCTGTCAACTTTTTTTTCAGTATGTACACATTGTAAAATTACACTTTTTCTTCCGATATCGACTACATCCATGTCAAATACTTGAGCCATTTGGAAAATATCAGCTTTATCTTGTGCAGAACAATTTTTTACTTTTATAAATAAAAGTTCTTTAGTATGAGTTTCCATAGTAGTCAAGTCGATAACTTTTATAACTTCTACGAATCTATTTAATTGTTTTTTTATTTGTTCAAAAGTCACATCGTCACAGTAAACACCTATAGTCATTCTTGATGTTGCAGGATCTTCTGTTTTTCCTACTGTCAATGTGTCTAGATTATATAATTTAGCTGAGAATAAACTTGAAATTTTAGCAAGTACCCCAGAATAATTTTCTACGTAAAGAGCAATCCATCTTTTCTTCATCATTTTATTTAAATTCCTTTCTAATAGTTAGTTTCAAGTAACATCGCGTTAAGAGGTTTACCACCTTGAACCATTGGTAAAACAACGTCTTTAAAGTCGATTAATATTTCAATAATAGTCGGTGCATCTGTATTTTTCTTAGATTCTTCAAATGCATCAAGTAGTTTATCTTCGTCTGTAACTCTTATTCCATAAGCTCCATAGCTTTCTGCAAGTTTCATAAAATCTGGAGTATATGGAGGACAGCATTCTGGTATATTATTTCCATCAAAATTACATTTTCCTTCACAGCTTTTTCTTTTTCTCAAGCATGTTCCAGAGTAGTTTTTATCGTGGAAAAATTGTTGCATTTGTCTAACCATTCCCAAAAATCCATTATTGATAATAACTAACGTTATAGGAAGTTCTAATTGAACTGCAGTTGCAAGTTCTTGTATAGTCATTTGTACACCACCGTCTCCAGCTATACAAACAACTCTCTTATCTGGGTTACCAAGTTGAGCTCCTATGGCAGCAGGAAAACCAAATCCCATAGTACCTAGTCCACCAGAAGTTATCAATTGTTTATTTTTATTCATTTCTAAAAATTGAGTAGTCCACATTTGGTGTTGACCTACGTCTGTTATAAATATACCATCGTCAAAGGCTTTATTTAAATTATCAAATATAGCTTGAGGAGAAATTCCTCCTTCTACAGAGCTAGGTGCAGTTACTGGGCGTTCTTTATCCCAAGCTTTTATTTGTTCAACCCATTCTTTTGTATCAAGTGTTTTAGCTAAAGGAATTAATTCTTTTATAGCTGCTTTAGCGTCTGCAACTATAGGTATATTTACTACTATATTTCTAGATATAGAAGCTGAGTCGATATCTATATGTATTATTTTTGCATTTGGGGCGAATTCAGATATTTTACCTGTAACTCTATCGTTAAATCTTGTACCTATAGAAAATAATACATCACATTCATTGACAGCTTTATTAGATGCATAACTACCATGCATACCGACATTACCTATGTAAAGTGGGTGAGAGGTAGGGATAGCGCCTTTTCCCATTATAGTTGTGATAACAGGAATTTGTGTTATATTTACAAGCTTTTCAAATTCTTCGTTTGCATGTGAAATATTAACTCCACCACCTATTAAGAATAGAGGTTTTTTGGCGTTTTTAAGCATTTTTAGAGCTTTTTTAATTTGTCCTATATGGACACCTGTACTTGGTTTGTATCCTCTTATATCTACTGTTTTTGGGTATTCACCAGGTCCCATAGCGCCTACGATATCACTTGGCAAATCTATTATAACAGGACCAGGTTTTCCTGTTCTAGCTATATAAAAAGCTTCTTTAATTATTCTACCTAGATCTTCTCTTTTTCTGATAGTAGTAGAGAATTTGCATATAGTTCTAGTTATACCTACTATATCGACTTCTTGGAATGCATCGTTTCCTATTACTGAAGTGGCTACTTGTCCAGTAAAGCATACTAAAGGTATACCATCGTAGTTGGCATCAGCTATACCTGTAACTAGATTAGTTGCCCCTGGTCCACTTGTAACTAAGCAGACACCAACTTTTCCAGTTGAACGTGCATATCCTTCTGCTGCATGGATAAGACCTTGTTCATGTCTTGGTAAAATTAGTTCTATATCTGATTCATGATATAATGCGTCGAAAATATCTTTGTCATATCCACCTGGATAAGCAAATATTTTATCAACACCTTCTTCGATTAAAGAATTGATAATTAATTGAGATCCTGTAATTTCCATATTGTCCTCCCTATTTATTTAAAATGTATTAATTAAAAAAATATAATAAAAAACCCCAAGCCAGTATATATAGCTTAGGGCGAATTATCTAATCCGTGTTACCACCTAAATTCAAAGAAAAAATTCTTTGCACTCATTCGATACTTAACAAAAATATCGTTTTCGTTTTAACGGTCGAAAATCCGATGGAGCCTACTTAAAAAATTGTTCAGTCCACAGCTCAGAGGCTACTTCAATTTTAGACTCATGAAAATTTACACCAACCATTTTCTCTCTGTATTTTATCTAAAACATACTGCTCCTCGTCAAAGCCTTTAATTTTATATGAGGTATAATAATTCTAACACTTATTTCCATAATATGTCAATTGTATAAATTGAGAAAGTTCATGTATTCAAAGAACAAATAAAAACCAATTATTAATCTAACAATTTTTTTAGCTTGGATAAACGTCTCAAGCATTCATCTAGAGTTTCCTTAGATCTAGCAAAATGAAGTCTAATAAGGTTATTTACTTCTTCTCTGAAAAAGCTTGAACCAGGGACAGGTGCTACACCTATATTTTTAGTCATCCATTCTGAAAATTCTAAATCGTTCATTCCTTTAAATTGATCTAGCTCTAAAAATTTAGATATATCGACTAATACAAAGTAAGTTCCTTGTGGAGTAGTATGTTCAAGACCTATTTCATCAAGCCCCTTTAGAAAATAATCTCTTTTTTCAGTGTAAGTTTTTTTCAATTGTTCATAATAAGACTCGTCGAAATTAAGCCCAACTACTGCAGCCTCTTGTAGAGGAGAAGGTGCACCTACAGTCAAGAAATCGTGAACTTTTTTAGCACATTCAACTATTTCTTCTGGCCCAACTAAATATCCAAGTCTCCATCCTGTTATAGAATATGTCTTTGATAGAGAGCTTGTGGAAATAGTTCTTTCATACATACCAGGTAGTGATGCAAAATATGTATGATGGTAAGGTTCGTATATCAAATGTTCATATACCTCGTCTGTTATTACAAAAGTATCGTATTTTACAGCTAAATCAGCTATAATCATAAGTTCTTCCTTTGTAAATACTTTTCCAGTTGGGTTTGAAGGATTGCAAAGTATTAATGCCTTTGGATTTTGTTTAAATGCGTTTTCTAAAACCTCAACATCAAAATTAAAGGTAGGTGGAACTAATGGAACATATATAGGTTCGGCACCAGATAATATTGCATCAGCTCCGTAATTTTCATAAAAGGGAGAGAAAACTATTACCTTATCTCCAGGATTACAAACTGTCATCATCGCACACATCATAGCCTCTGTACCACCACATGTGACTAATACTTCTTTTTCAAAATCTATTTCTCTTTTAAAAGCCTTGCTTTGTTTTCTTGCGATTGCTTCTCTCAAATTTGGAGCTCCAAATGTTACAGAGTATTGGTGAGGACCTTCTGAAGCAATTTTTGCTAGAGCATCGGTCATAGGTTTTGGTGGTGGAAAATCTGGAAAACCTTGAGATAGATTTATAGCTCCGTATTTATCACTTATTCTAGTCATTCTTCTAATTACTGAATCAGTAAATGTATTGACTCTATTACTTAATTTTGGCATTTTTTCCTCCTATATTATAATATTAATTAAAAACTTTTATCAATAATATAATTGTATACAAAAATACCAAAAAATCATATTAAATATTGAAAATTAGGATAATTTTGTGAAAATTAACTTGCGCTATAATATATATTTAACAATATAAAAATACAGTAAATTATAGAATATATAAAGGTTATATAAAGAAACATATATAAAATTACTAAAAGATATAAAGATTATATAAAGATTTCTTAAATATGTATTATAATATAGATTGTAATAAATTTCTTGTGCTATACAATTTTCATTTGAAAATTACAAAGGATTATTTAATGAGAATATAAAATATTAACTAGAAAGATATTAAATATTACTTAAAGGTTTAAAATTTTGAATAGGAGGAAGAAAATGCAAATAGTTGTAATAGGATGCGGTAAGGTAGGAAGGACTTTGATTGAGCATCTAGCAATAGAGGGACATGATATTGTAGTTATAGATAATAATCCCAAAAATATAGAAGATATAGTAAATAGCTATGATGTTATGGGAATTTGTGGGAATGGAGCTATTTACGATATTCAAATGGAGGCTGGTGTAAATAAGGCCGATTTGTTTATATCAGTTACATCATCGGATGAAGTTAATTTAATTTCTTGTTTGATAGCAAGAGAGTTGGGGGCTAAAAATTTAATTGCAAGGGTAAGAAATCCTGATTATGCATCACAGATATCATTTATGAGAGATGGATTGGGAATCAGTATGATGATAAATCCAGAAAAGGCAGCAGCTGATGAGATAGCGCGTATATTAAAATTCCCATCAGCACTTAAGGTAGATCAATTTGCAAAGGGACTTGTCGATTTAGCAGAGATAAAAGTAAGAAATGGCAGCAAGCTAGTAGGAGTATCATTGAGTGATTTAAATAGAAAATTCAAAACGAGTGTGTTAGTGTGTGCACTTCAAAGACAACAAAATGTATATATCCCAGATGGTAGATTTTCTCTAGAAGAGGGAGATAAGATACATATTACTGCATCTCATAGAGATTTGGAAAATTTTATGGTTTCAGCTGGAATTTATGAGAGAAAAATCAAATCAGCTATGATAATAGGTGGAGGTAGAATAGCATTTTACCTTTCTAAACAATTAGCTGAAATTGGCATAAAGGTAAAGATTATCGATAATGATGAAAAAACATGCGAAAGATTGAGCGCAGTTTTACCAAAGGCTGATATTATATATGCTGATGGTACAGATCAAGATGTTTTATTAGAAGAAGGCATAGAGCATGTAGATGCGTGTGTATCTATGACTGGTATAGACGAGGAAAATGTAATTATATCTATGTATGCATCAAAATGTAATGTGCCTAAGGTTATAACAAAGGTAAATAGACTATCAATAATCAATATGCTAGAGTCTATAGGTATAGAAAGTGTCATTTCACCTAAGGACATAACAGCAAACCAAATAGTTAGATATGTTAGAGCAAAGGCAAATAAAGGAGATAGTGGTATAGAAACACTTTACAAAATTGTAGATAAAAAAGTAGAGGCTATTGAATTTATAGCCAATAAAAATGTCAGCTTTTTAGGAGTACCTCTAAAAAAATTAAAGACAAAGGATAATTTGCTTGTAGCAGGGATAATGAGAGGTAATAAATTAATTGTACCGAGCGGGGATGATTTTATAAAAGCTGGAGACAGTGTAATAATAGTTACAACAAATTCTTTCTTAACTAGCCTAGAAGATATTTTAGCATAGGAGGTTGTAGTTATGAATAGGAGGATGATTTTAAGAACTTTAGGTAATATACTGGTATTTGAAGGAATTATACTAGTATTGCCGCTTTTAGTATCTTTGATTTACAAAGAGAATAAGGCAATTTATTTTTTAATAACTATAGTGATTGCTTTGGCGATAGGAGGAGCACTTTCAAAATTAAAAACAAAAGACAAGCGTATATATGCAAAAGAAGGATTTATAATCGTTGCACTGAGTTGGATTGTCGTATCTTTAATAGGAGCACTTCCTTTTTATATAAGTAGAGAAATACCGAGCTTTATAGATGCGTTTTTTGAAACTGTTTCAGGTTTTACAACTACGGGTTCGAGTATTTTAAATGATATAGAGAGCTTATCAAAGGGAATGTTGTTTTGGAGATGTTTCACCCACTGGATAGGAGGAATGGGAGTACTTGTATTTGTGCTTGCATTTTTACCACAATCAGAAGGGCAAAATATGTTTCTTATGAAGGCAGAGGTTCCAGGACCAGTAGTAGGTAAATTAGTTTCTAAAGTTAAAATGACAGCTAGAATATTATACGCTATATATGCAGCGCTTACATTGTTGGAAATAGTATTTTTGTTGATAGGGGATATGCCTCTGTACGATAGTATCGTACATGCATTTTCTACAGCAGGTACAGGGGGATATTCTATAAAAAATAGCAGTATAGCTTATTACGACAGTTATTATATAGATATAGTAATTACTATTTTTATGCTATTATTTGGAGTAAATTTTAATTTATACTATTTATTATTATTGAAGGATATAAAGCAAATACTAAAAAGTGAAGAGCTTAAGTGCTATATACTAATAGTGTTTACATTTACAGCTATAATTACTATAAACACATTAGGTGTATATGGCAGTGTAGTAGAATCATTTAGATATTCGTTTTTCCAAGTTGCTACAATCATAACTACAACAGGATTTATCACAACTGATTTCAATTTATGGCCAGCTTTATCACAGATATTACTACTGCTACTGATGGTTATAGGAGCATGTGCTGGGTCAACTGGTGGAGGAATGAAAATATCTAGAGTTATGATACTTATAAAATCAGCTAAGAGCAGCATAAAGAAAATGATAAGTCCAAGAAGTGTAACTACAATAAAAATGGAGGGAAAGGTTGTGGACAAGCAGGTGCTTGATTTTTCGTATTCTTATTTTGTCGTGTATGCACTTATATTATTGGGATCTATGCTACTATTATCATTTGAAAATTTAGATATGGTTACAATAATTACAGCACCTCTTACTTGCTTAGGTAATGTTGGTCCGGGATTTGGTGAAGTTGTCGGACCTGTAGGAAACTTTTCTTCATTATCTAATTTTTCAAAAATAATACTTAGTTTTGATATGTTAGCTGGGCGTCTTGAATTATTTCCAATGATAATGCTTTGCTACAGCTTTAAAGAATATTTAGTTGCATCAAAAGCAAAAATATTCAAAAGATAAATTACTAAAATTTGTGGATAAATATAATTTTCATCATTCATTTCAATAAGGCAAGATCTTAAAAGTCTACATTGATTTAATATTATTTGTCGATGTAGACTTTATATATTTTTAGATATAGGGGTATAAGTATGAATAGGAGAATGGTCTTAAAAACTTTAGGAAATATTCTTATATTTGAAGCGCTTATATTAGTATTACCTCTTTTAGTTTCTATAGTTTATAGAGAACATATGGAAATTTATTTTTTATTGACTATAGCTATTTCATATGGAGTAGGACATTTGCTTTCAAATATAAAAACACAAAATAAACATATATACGCAAAGGAAGGGTTTATAATAGTTGCGCTTAGCTGGATAGTTGTGTCTTTTATTGGAGCGTTACCGTTTTATTTTAGTGGAGAAATACCTTGTTTTGTAGATGAATTTTTTGAAACAGTTTCGGGATTTACGACTACAGGAGCTACTATTTTAAATGATATAGAGGTCTTATCTAAAAGCATGTTGTTTTGGAGAGGATTTACTCATTGGGTAGGAGGAATGGGCGTGCTTGTATTTGTACTAGCATTTTTGCCACAATCTGAAGGTCAAAATATGTTTCTTATGAGAGCTGAGGTTCCAGGACCGGTAGTTGGTAAGCTAGTGTCTAAAGTAAAGATGACAGCTAGAATATTATATGCTATATATACTGTTATGACTTTAGTAGAAATAATTTTTTTGGTAATAGGAGGTATGCCTCTTTATGATAGTATATTACATGCATTTTCGACTGCTGGAACAGGTGGATTATCTATAAAAAATGCGAGTATAGCTTATTATGATAGCTACTATATAGATATTGTAATCGCAGTATTTATGTTTTTGTTTGGAATAAATTTCAACTTGTATTATTTACTATTATTAAAAAATTTTAAACAAGTTTTAAAAAGTGAAGAGCTCAAATGGTATATAATTATAGTTTTTGGATTTACAGCTATAATTAGTATAAATACATTAGGTATTTACGATAATATATGGGAATCATTTAGATATTCGTTTTTTCAGGTTGTATCTATAATAACTACTACTGGATTTGTGACAGCTGACTATAATTTATGGCCGTCATTATCACAGATGTTGATTTTTTTGCTTATGATAGTGGGTTCATGTGCAGGCTCAACAGCAGGTGGTATGAAGGTATCTCGTGTAATAATACTTGTAAAGGCTGTAGTTTCTAATATTAAGAAAATATCGATTTCTAGAAGAATAAATACGATTAAATTTGAGGGGAAAAGTGTCGACAAACAATTACTCGATTTCGTGTATTCATATCTTGTACTATATGTAATAATACTTGCTATTTCTACAATATTGATTTCATTTGAAAATCTTGATTTAGTTACGACAATTACAGCACCACTTGCAGCATTAGGAAATGTTGGGCCAGGATTTGGCGAAATAATAGGTCCTGTAGGAAATTTTTCTTCGTTATCAAGTTTTTCAAAGCTAGTACTTTGTTTTGATATGCTTGCAGGACGTCTTGAATTATTTCCAATAATAATGCTTTGTTATAATTTTAAAAAATTTATAGCTATATCTATACAGAAATTTAAATAAGTTTTATAAATTTAGAAAAAAATTTAAAAAGATACAAAAAATAGTACAATAATAAATGATATATATTACAAAAAATATTATAATTAAATTAATATAAATTTTATGAAAACATAATTATTGTTTCATTTTATATATGAGGGGAGTAATTTAGTATGAAAAAGGATAAAAATGTTGAACTTATTTCACCAATCGGCGAAATTTGTAAAAAAGTGGATTTAAAAAAGGCGATGGGACCTATTTGCGATGAAAAGCTATCACCATTTGCGTCATATGTAGGAGATATGCATAAGTTGAACAAGCCTAAAAAAAATACCACAAAGGTGGAAGCAGATTTTTTATTAGAAAAAGGTCATATTGGGGATATAGAAAAGGCCATTTTATTTACAATAAATCGTTTGTTATTTGCAACATCTTTGCAGATTACTTTTTATTTAAAAAAGAGCGGATATGATATAGAATCTAAAACCGTAGCTAGAAAATTAACGAGGTTAAAAGAAAAAAGTTTTGTAAGACAGATAGAGTTTGTTTCTGAAAATAGCATTAGTTCATATAAAGCTTATTATTTAGGATATCATGGAACAGGATTATTGAGAGCGTTAGATGTGAAAACATATTCTCAAGGTTATGTAAGTGAAATAAAAACATCTAAGATTAAATCAATATTAGCATCTAACCAATTGTTAACTCAGGTCATGAATGACGAATTAGAATTTGAGGTATCTAAAGTTATAGTGAATGATAGTATTAGAGGGTGTATTGTTAGACCACAATCGATTTTAAAATTCAATGATCGAGATTTTTTTGTTGAAGTAGTGAGAAAAACTTCAGATTGGCAAGAAAAATTAACACAAAAATTATTGAGATATGATACAGTTATAGAAAATTATAAAAATCTAAATATGGAATTTAAAACAAAACCAGTACTTATAATACAAGGTGAATCTTATGAACATATGTTTGATATAATGAATCTATACAATAGCAATAATTATGAAAATATCGATGTAATATTTACTTTTGATAGAATTTTATTGTATCAGTTAGAAAATGCGTTCTTTACAATTGAGCAAAAAACACCAAAGAAAGGTTTATTTTCATTTTTATTTAGAGGAAGAAAAAATAATTAATTGGTGAAAAAGGTAGAAATAAGGAATAATTTAGCCTATTATTTATATGATAAATAAAATTTAATATAAAAATATAAAAAATTCAAATATAGTTCATAAAAAATTTACATTAAATTCACATTAAAACGGTATTATCTAAGTATAGAAAGACTAGCTTAATAATTTACTTAAATACCCGGATAATGATAGATTCCCTCACACTCTTTTATCTATCATTATCAAATTTGGCCCTGTACCCTCGTTAATCAGGGCTTTTTTTTTGCTTTTTAATACAAAAAAGCCTCGTTTATGCTATAAAATTCTCATTTTTTCCAAATAACTTTAAAAACATAAAAAATTCTTATATAATAGGAGTTAATAAGAAAGTTATATTTTTTTTGTAAATAAATGTATATTTATTAATATATATATAATTTTAATTTATTTTTAAAGAGGTGAGATGGTGGAAAGAGTATTGTTATTTGGTATTTTACTTTTTATAGCATTATTTATATTGAATTTAAAATTATCCTATGTTGCATCTAGAAGTTTGAATTTTAAATTAGGTGTATTTTTTTCAATTATAACTTTGTTATTTTTAGCAGTTAATGGAATTAGCGATGAATTTAGAATTGTACCAATAGTGACTTCTTTGCTTGTTGTAGTTTGTATATGTATAGGAATAGTTAAGTATATTTTTAAAATTTTCAATGGAAAGGTAGATGTAATTTTAGCATTTTGTCTTTTGACAGTATTGATTTGTGAATTATATACACGAATAGATCCTTATGGTTCTTTTTTATATTTTATATTTAATCAAAGTATTAATGTACATAAAGTAGAAATATTTGCAATTATAGGATTTATAATATTTTTATCAGTAAAAATATTTGCGGGAATTTTCTTTAAAAAGGATTTAAATTTTTTAGATAAAAAACAATTTCAAGTAAAAGATGGTAAAGGTAAATAATATTATATACTATAAAAAGGTATGAGATATATAGATTTTATTTCATACCTTTTGTAGTTTAAAAAATAAATTATACTTCTTACGCTAATTTAGGCGATACTAAGAATATTGTACTTGAAAATTATAGGTTTACAAGTGTTATATATCTTGTTATTCCAGCCAAATTGAAGAAAAAAGTTAACTTCTAAATCCTTTTCTGTTTTAGATGAATCTATTGCTATTAAAGCTTTAGTAATTGTTTTATTTGTATAACCTAGGTTTTTAAGTGCTTCTGTTATCTCATCATCCATGTTTTGCATTATAGCAAGTGCATCATCGTAATTTTCATCGAATAGAGATTTTAGGTTTGAGATTAATTTTATAGAACATTGAGTTTGTTCGCATAAAAAATTTATTGAATGAAGATATCCTTTATCTTTACTGATTATGTAATAATTTATATTTTTGTTTTTGTTAGATCCTATAAGTAGTCCCAAACAGCTCACTAATTGAAAATCTAGACAATTCTTACCTCCAGATTCTATATGAATATTTTTAATTGTTGCCTCTGTTTCTATAGTTTTTATAAGATTGTCGTGAAAATTGTGAACTATAGTTTTATCAGTTGTAAAAAGTATTATTAAATCGTTTTTGTCTAAATAATTAGCTCCTTTAAGAGAGCGTATATTTACATTTTCCGTGTCTACTAAAAAAATTTTTTGCATTTTTAATCTCCCTTTTGATTGTTAGTTTAAATAATGAGCTCATCTATTTAGAATTATTTACAAAAAAAATTTTTATATACAAAATTTTAAAATAATATAATTAAAAAATAATAAATTTGCAAATTGCAGGAAAATGTGATACATTACAAGTATAAAGTTAATATATGGATATAAAATTTAATATATTCTTCGGGGCAGGGTGAAATTCCCGACCGGCGGTATAGCCCGCGAGCTAAATAATTTTAGTTGATTTGGTGAGATTCCAAAGCCGACAGTAGAGTCTGGATGAGAGAAGATAAAGTAATAAATTAGTTAAAATTTTTAATAGTTTTATTATTATTTTCGTTATTGATTGTAAAAGCTCTGATGTATATCAGAGCTTTTTTTAATCTTTTAAAAAAGAAAGAAGGAATCTTTATGAAATTTGATTCAAAATGTCAAGAAGATAGCTATTATATGAAAAAGGCTTTAGAACTGGCAAAATTAGGAACTGGATTCGTGAATCCTAATCCTCTAGTTGGATGTGTAATTGTAAAGGATAGAGAAATAATTGGACAAGGATACCATATGAAATACGGAGAAGCACATGCTGAGGTAAATGCAATAAATAGTGCTACAAAAGATATCGAAGGAGCTACAGTTTATGTGACCTTAGAACCGTGTTCACATTACGGAAAAACGCCTCCATGTGCAGATAATTTAGTCAGACATAAGGTCGCTAGAGTTGTAATATGTAATGTAGATACTAATCCCCTAGTAGGTGGAAAAGGAATAAAAAAATTAAAGGAAAACGGCATAGAAGTTACAACCGGAGTACTAGAAGAAGAAGGTTTTAAAATAAATGAAGTGTTTTTTCATTACATAAATAAAAATAGACCACTTATAGTATCAAAAGCTGCGATAAGTATGGATGGCAAAATCGCCACAAAATATATGGAATCTCAGTGGATTTCTAATGAAAAATCTAGAAAAATGACTCATGAATTTAGAAATAAATACATGGCTATTATGGTTGGGATAAATACAGTTTTAAAGGATAATCCAAGTTTAACTACTAGAATTGAAGGGAAGAAAACGAGAAATCCAATAAGAGTAGTAGTAGATACAAATTTGAAAATACCTGTAGATTCAAATTTAGTTCAAGATAAAAAGGCAAAAACTATAGTTTTTACTTGCAATAACGATCTAAATAAAATAAATGAGCTAAAAGAAAAAGGCGTGGATGTCTACATAGCACCAAAGCTAGATAATAAAATTGATTTAAATTTTGTAGTAGAAAAATTAGGTGAATTGAAAATAGACTCAGTTTTAGTAGAAGGTGGAGCTACTTTAAACGATAGTCTTTTTAGAAATAATTTAGTGGACAAGGTGAAAATATTTATTGCACCAAAAATAATAGGTGGAAAAAATGCACCTAGCTTTGTATCTGGAGAAGGTATAGAAAAATTAAGTGATGCGACAAAATTAAAATTTCAAAACATAACTATGGTAGATGGAGATATTCTAATAGAAGCAGATGTGATTAAATAAATTTTGATTGCAGAAGGGAGGAATTATGTTTACGGGAATTATTGAAGAAGTAGGAGTAGTCAAAAATATTACAGCTAGTGGCAAAAGTGGTAAGATAAGAATTTCGGCTAATAAAGTCTTGGAGGATGTCAATCTAGGTGATTCAATAGCTGTTAATGGAGTTTGTTTAACTGTATGTGAGGTTTTTCAAAATGAATTTGTAGCAGATGTAATGATGGAGACAGTCAGAGCGACAAATTTGAGTAAATTGACTAGAAATTCAAAGGTAAATTTAGAAAGAGCTATGAGTTTATCATCTAGATTTGGGGGACATATAGTCACAGGTCATGTTGATACTACGGGAACTATAATAGATTTTAAAAAGGAAGAAAATGCAGTTTGGATTAGTATAAATGCCGATGAAGAATTTTTAGATTATGTTGTACATAAAGGCTCAATAACTATAGATGGTGTAAGTCTTACAGTTGCTTATGTAGATAAAAAAATACTTAAAGTATCGATAATACCTCATACAAAAGATAACACTACCCTTTTAGGCAAAAAGGTTGGAGACTTGGTAAATCTAGAAAGCGATATTATTGGAAAATATGTAAAAAGATTTACATCTCTATCTAATAAAAACGAAGAAAAAAACGATAAAAAGAGAAATATAGATTTAGATTTCTTAATCAAAAATGGATTTTAATATTATACAGGGGTGATTTTATGACAAAATTTAATACAATTCCAGAAGCTATAGAAGATTTAAAAAATGGAAAGATGATAATCGTAGTAGATGATGAAGATAGAGAAAATGAAGGAGATTTATTGATGGCAGCTGATAGGGTTACACCAGAAGCTATCAATTTCATGACTAAATATGGCAGAGGATTAATATGCATGCCAGCATTAAAAGAAAAATTTGAAGAAATAAATTTACCATTAATGGTAAGAAACAACACAGATTCTTTTAAAACAGCATTTACTATTTCTATAGATGGATCAAATACAACTACAGGAATATCAGCATATGATAGATGCGAAACTATAAGACAATTTACGAATAAGGACGCTAAAGAATGTGATTTCAAAACTCCTGGACATATGTTTCCATTAGTTGCGAAAGATGGTGGTGTCCTTGTGAGAAATGGACATACAGAAGCTGCTGTCGATTTAGCTAAAATAGCAGGATTTTCTCCAATAGGCGTGATATGTGAAATATTAAAGGAAGATGGAACAATGGCTAGAGTAGATGATTTGATGAAATTTAAAGATGAACACGATTTAAAAATCATAACTATAGCTGATTTAATAAAATACAGAAAAATAACAGAAATAACTGCTGAGAGAGTAAGTAGTGCTACATTACCTACAAGCTATGGAATATTCGAAATAATCGGATATAGAGATATATACAATGGAGAAGAACATGTAGCTCTTAAATATGGGGACCTAGACAGTGAAAATGTATTAGTAAGAGTTCACTCAGAATGCTTGACAGGAGATGCATTCCATTCAATTAAATGCGATTGTGGAAAACAATTGAATTCGGCTATGGAAACTATAGCCAAAAATGGAAGTGGATTAGTCATATATCTAAGACAAGAAGGTAGAGGAATAGGTCTTATAAATAAAATAAGAGCTTATCATATGCAAGATCAAGGATACGACACTATAGAGGCTAATTTAGTTTTAGGGTTTGAAAATGACTTGAGAGATTTTAATATGGCGGCGCAAATACTTAAGAATTTAGGTGTAAAGAGTATCAGACTTTTAAGCAATAATCCTGATAAATTAGAACAATTAGAGGAATACGGTATAAAGATAAATGAGAGAGTTTCTACTGAAGAAGAAATAACAAAGTACAATATAGATTACTTGAGAACTAAAAGAGATAAAATGGGACATATGTTAGAAATAGGCTAATAAAATATCAAATAAGATAATTTATAAATATACAAATTAATAATAATTGGAGGACTAAAAAATGATATATGAAGGAAAATTAAATGGAAGTGGATTAAAAATAGGTATAGTTGCAGCTCGTTTTAATGAGTTTATAGTATCTAAATTAGTATCAGGAGCAGAAGATTGCTTATATCGTCACGATGTAGCTAAGGAGGATGTAGAAATAGCATGGGTACCAGGAGCATTTGAAATACCACTTGTAGCTCAAGCTATGGCTAGAACTAAAAAATACGATGCAATAATTTGCTTAGGTTGTGTTATAAGAGGTGCTACTTCACATTACGATTATGTTTGTAATGAAGTTTCTAAAGGAATAGCAAAAGTATCTCTAGATGAAAACTTACCAGTAATGTTCGGTGTTGTTACAACTGAAAATATAGAACAAGCTATAGAAAGAGCAGGAACAAAAGCAGGAAATAAAGGATATGACTGTGCAATGGGTGCTTTAGAAATGGTATCTTTATTAAAGGGAATAAAATAATTGATTTTGATAATATAAAAAATAACCTGACGAGTTTAAATTTCTCGTTAGGTTATTTTTTTTGAATGTTGTTCTTTTTATACATTAGTATTAAAATATAATTAATATTAAAAGGAGTAAAAGGGTGTCTTTAATATGAGAGGCGAACAATATACAAATTCATCAAAAGAAACAAATTATTCAAAGGAGGACAAAAAAATAAATTTTAATAGGAAAGTAGAATTTATTGTGGCAACAGATTTGCACTATATTTCCAAAAAAGCGAATGTAGATGGGGAATTAAATGAAATATGTGAGGCAAAGGGCGATTTAAAACAAATGAAATATGTCTCTGAAATAATAGATGCCTTTATAAATGAAGTTATAGAATATAAACCTAATGGAGGCTTAATTATATGTGGAGATTTAACGTATAATGGAGAGAAAATAAGCCATATAGAGCTTATGAATAAGCTACAAAATGTGATAGATCATGATATAAAGGTTTATGTTATTCCTGGAAATCATGATATTAAAAACTACAACGCATATAAATATAAACCTACACAGAAGGTCCCTATACAATCTGTTTCTCCAGAAGATTTTAAAGAAATCTATTTTAATTGTGGGTTTAATGAAGCTATATATGAAGATAAATATTCCCTTAGCTATATTGCACCAGTTTTAGAGGATTTATGGCTTGTAATGTTAGATACTAATTTTTACCAAAATAATAACTGGAAAAACCCTGTTGCAATAAAAGGTATTTTAAGTGAAAGTACTTATGAATGGTTAGAAGAACATTTAAAAGAGGCAAAACAGAAAAATATTAAGGTAATAGCAAGTACACATCATAGCTTAGTTGATCACAATGATTTATTAAATAAAGGCTATACATTAGAAGAAAATCAAAGACTTATAGAGATATATGCAAAATACAATGTAGTATTAAATTTAAGTGGACATCTGCATATACAGCATATAAAGCCTGGATATAGTAAGGTTTTGGAAAACAAAAAAGTATATGATGTAGCGACTAGTTCTCTTATTGTATGTAGAAACCAATATGGTATTTTAAGCTATGAACAAGAAAATAGTGTATTTTATAGAACGAAGGTATTAGATGTTTCAAAATGGGCTTTATGCAATGGATATTTAGATAATAATTTATTAAATTTTAATTATTATTCATACAATTATGCATATAAGCAAACCCATAAAAAAATTTACTATGAACTACTTAAACAAAATTTAAGTGAATATGAAGCAAAACTGATGTCGAGTACTTTATCAAAATTAAATCCTGCTTTTTTTAGTGGAACAGTAGTTGAAATCTATAGAATCATAGAAGTAAGCGATAATTATAAAATTTGGTCGTTGGTAAGTGATATTTTCTATCATAAATATATTGATAGTATTATGAAAGAAAATAGATTTGACCATAATACACTTAGACTATCTCTTAGAGAAGATGATGGTTCTTTTGGACAAGTAATTTGGAATAAAAATAAAGGGTGAGAAAATGGATAATAGCATAATACTTACAATTATAAATTTAGTAGGTAAAAATAAGACGAATGATATAATAGATAGAGGGTTTTTAGATCAAACAATAAACCTAAATGAAGAAGATATTTTAAGCTGTTTAAAAAAGTATAAAGAAATAGATACTGAGTTTGACATACCGAGCCTGGAAGAAGTAAAGATTTCTATTGAGGATTCTGTGAAGGTTTTATTAGAATCAGAAAAATTAGGCATAAAGGCTACTAATATTTTTAATGAGGATTTTCCATCAAAATTAAAAGATATAAAAGATAGAAGTATTTTAATTTTTTATAGAGGAGATTTAAGTTGCCTTTATGAAAAAAATTCTATAGCGATAATAGGAACTAGAACTCCTACAGAAAAAGGTCAACAAATAGGAGAGGCATTGGGTTATTTTTATGCTAAAGAGGGATTTGTAATTGTATCAGGTTTAGCAAATGGATGTGATACAGCAGGACATATAGGATGCTTAAAGGCAAATGGAAAAACCGTAGCTACATTGCCTTGTGGATTAGATAAATGTTATCCAAATGACAATAATGATTTAGCTGATGAAATAGTCAAAAATGGAGGTTGCCTAATCAGTGAATATAAAATAGGTATAAATCCTTCTAGTGAAAATTTTATAGAAAGAGATAGACTACAGGCAGCACTTAGCTTGGGAGTTTTAGTAGTAGAATGTGCCGTAGAATGTGGAACTATGCATACTGTCGGATTTGCAGAATCTTATAACAAGAAGATAGCTGTTTCACTTCACAAGGATGTAGAAGAGGATATCGATACAGTCAAAGGAAATTTATATCTTTTAGAAAATAAAAAAGCTATCGGTCTTAAGGATATAAATGATTATAGAAGATATAAAAATATATTATTAGGCTATAAAATATATTGTTAAAATAGGTTATTTATTGTTATAAAAATATGTATATTTGATGAAATTGAATTGATAAAAAAAAGACAGAAAAATGTGAAAATTCGTTTTTCTGTCTTTTTTTTATCAATTGGAGGTTTTAATTTATAAAAAATGATTTGATAAATTTTCCGATATAAATAGCTGGAAGGCTTAAAAAAAACCATGTAATAGATGCTTTTAAACAAATTTGACCTAGCAGATTAAATTTATTCAACGAGTAATCCCATACATTGAGGTTCAAAAATATATTTATTATTATACCGCTGATTAATTCTACAGATGTAATTAGTATACAAGCTATAAGCATCTGCATAAATATAGAGATCTTAAATGGAGTAAATTCACTTATAGAAGAAATTAAAATAAAGCAAATTCCTCCAACAATGAACATAGATATATGAGAATAGCCTCTGTAGGCTATTTCTATTAATACATATAAAATTCCACCTACTAAAAATAAAGTCAAATATTCTCGTAAAGTATTTAAGCTCAGCAATCACTACACCACCTAATTTAAATTATAAATATAAAATAAAAAATATTTATAATATATATTTTTATCATAGCGGTGAATTTATATTCTTAGAAAAAATTTCAAAAAAATATTTATTACGGTTATAAATATAATTTATTTTACAAGTATACTAGAAAATGATATAAATGGTATAGTTGTTAAAATAATAATTATTTTTCATAAAAACCCAAAAATATTAAATTTAAGTTTGATTTATATTGAAAAAGAAGATTTAATTTAAAAAAAAAATAAAAATATATAAAATAAAAAAGAAATATATATTAATATAATATAATGATAAACTTCTTGACATATGATGAAATGGAATAATATAATTAACCTATAAACATGGTAAAATGTGCTAATAATATACCATGTAAAAATATAAAATTTATTTTGCCAACAAATATATTACTTTATAAATGCGTAT
>NZ_JALEXO010000320.1 GCF_022780145.1 Intestinibacter sp. | reverse complement strand
TAAGTTAATAATACAAATAAACCTAAACTAGTTGCAGTAACTTTTATCTTATCCAAAAATTTTTGTCTATCAGTTTATACACCAGCAGTTGCGTTTCCTTCTAATTGAGCTGAAGGTATTTTATCGAAACCGTATATTCTAGCTATTTCTTCGTATACGTCAGCTTCTTGTTCCATATCTAATCTGTAGTCTGGAACTTCTATTTCTATTTCTTCTGGTGATTTTAAATCGCATTTAAATTCTAAGTCTTCTAGTATTTTAACGAATTCATCTAAAGTTATAGGAGCACCTATGTTTTTAATTATTCTAGATGGATTTACGTTTAATACTACTTTTTCTTGTTTAGTTGGGTAATCTTCTGCTATTCCTTTAAGAACACGTCCACATCCTAGCATTTCAACTAATTGGCATGCTCTTTCAACACCAGTTTTTGAAGTTTCTGTAGCAACACCTTTTTCGTATCTTCCTGAAGCTTCTGTTCTAAGTCCTAATTTCTTAGAAGTTCTTCTTATATTTTCAGCATTGAAGGCTGCTCCTTCGAATAAAACGTCTGTAGTTTCATCTGTTATTTCTGAGTTTAAACCACCCATTACACCAGCTAGACCTATAGATTTTTCACCGTCAGTTATAACTAGCATTTGATCATCTAATGTTCTTTCTACGTTATCTAGTGTAGTGAATTTTTCTCCTTCTTTTGCAGTTCTTACTACTATTTTTCCTGTTGGAACTTGGTTTAAATCGAAAGCATGTAGTGGTTGACCATATTCAAGCATTACGAAGTTTGTTATATCAACTATGTTATTTATTGGTCTAACCCCTGCTTCTATTAATCTTCTTTGCATCCAGTATGGAGATGGTCCTATTTTAACGTCTTTAACTATTCTAGCTCCATATCTCATACATAAGTCTGGATTTTCAACCTTAACATCAAAATCTATTTCTTCGTCACATTCTTTTACTGTGATTTCTGGATATTTTATTTTTTTGCCTATAGTTACAGCTGCTTCTCTAGCTATACCTATCATAGATCTACAGTCAGGTCTATTAGCAGTTAATTCGAAGTCTATAACTGCATCGTATAAACCTAATGCTTCTTTGATGTCTTTTCCTAAATCCATACCTTCAAAATCATTTAATAAGTATATACCGTTTTTACTTTCGTCTGCTACATAAAATTCATCTATTCCTAATTCCTTAGCAGAACACATCATACCTTCTGATAATACACCTCTTAATTCAGAAGTATGTATTTCAACTCCTCCTGGTAATTTAGAGTTATCTAATGCTACTGGAATTACATCTCCTTCGTGTACATTTGGAGCTCCTGTGCATATTTGAACTGTTTTTCCATTTCCAATGTCTACTTGACCAACTACTAATTTGTCAGCATTTGGATGTTGTTTTAATTCTACTATTTTTCCAACTACTACATTTTCTATTCCTTCTCCAAAGAATTCTACAGTTTCAGTTTTTGTTCCTGTCATTGTCATCATATCAGCGAATGTAACTGAATCCATATCTATATCAACGTAATCTTTAAGCCATTTTACAGGTACTAACATTTTATTCCTCCTAATTTCTATTTCAATTTATATTGTTTAAATCTATATCGAATTTTCTTATAAAATCTTCTACTTAAAATAAATCCTATTTAAATTGATCTAAGAATCTTATATCATTCTCAACTAAAAGTCTTATATCGTCTATTTCGTATTTAAGCATTGCAAGTCTTTCAACACCCATACCAAAAGCAAATCCAGAATAAACTTCAGGGTCTATTCCACAGTTTCTAAGTACGTTTGGATGTACCATACCTGAACCTAATATTTCTATCCAACCTTCACCTTTACACATTGGACATCCTTTACCACCGCATTTGAAGCAACTAACATCAACTTCTGCACTTGGTTCTGTGAATGGGAAGTTATGTGGTCTAAATTTAGTCTTAGTATTTTCACCGAATAACTTCTTAACGAAAGTTTCTACAGTTCCTTTGAATTGAGCCATTGTTATATCTTTACCTACTACTAATCCTTCTATTTGATGGAACATTGGTGAATGTGTTGCATCTAATGAGTCATTTCTGAAGCATCTACCTGGAGATATTATTTTTATTGGTAACTCTTGGCTTCTCATTGTTCTTATTTGAACTGGAGATGTTTGAGTTCTAAGTAATAATTCTTCGTTGAAGTAGAATGTATCAGTCATATCTCTTGATGGATGGTCTTTTGGTGCATTTAATGCATCGAAGTTGTTTTCTACTGTTTCAACTTCTGGCCCTTCAACTACTGAAAATCCGATTCCCATAAATATTTCTGCAACTTCGTCTATTATTTGAGTTATTGGATGTTTTTTACCTACATTGAAAGTTTTCCCTGGCATAGTTACATCTATAACTTCTGATTGTAATTTAGCTTCTCGTTCTGCCTTTTTAAGATCTGCTCTCTTATCGTTTATTGATGTTTCTATAGCTTCTCTTACTTCATTGGCAATCTTACCTACAACTGGTCTTTCTTCTGAAGATAATTTACCCATACCTTTTAATAATTTAGTTAATTCACCTTTTTTCCCTAAATATTTTACTCTTGTGCTATCTAATTCTTCCATAGCAGAAGTAGCTTTTATATCTTGTAAAGCAGCTTCTTTTAAATTAAGTAATTGTTCTTTCACGTTTATTTCACCCTTTCCAAATTTTATTATTAAAATTCTAATTATTTTTCTAAATAAAAAAAGCCTTCATCCCAGCTAGGGACGAAAGCTATTATTTCGCGGTACCACCCTAGTAGCTTATAAACAAAAGTCTATAAACCACTCGAAGAAACTTAACGCGTTTCAAACGTCAAAGCCTACTATAATTTCAACTTCAATGCTCCAGAGCGAACTTCCTTTAAACTATCTATGTAATACTCTCAGCCTTGGTATTATTCTCTGTATAGAATTATTTAAAATACTTTTCTCCTTCATCGCAACTTTTGGTATTTATTTGAAAATATCTCACGTTTTCATGATACAACTCATTATAACATATGTATTTTTGGCTTTCAACATATTAAATTAAATATTTTTTGATCTCATACATCAGTATAGCAGCGCTTATTGCTGCATTTAAAGACTCTGCCTTCCCATATATAGGAATCTTTATTAGCTTATCTGACTTAGAAATTAAATCATCGTTAATGCCATTCGCTTCATTTCCTATTACTAATGCAATCTTGCCTTCGTAATTAGTCTCATGGTAGTAATTATCTGTCTGTAGATAGCTAGATACTATATTAAATCCATTTTGCTTCAAAAAATCTACTGTCTCATCCTGAGTAGCGTGAATTATATTCATATCAAATATAGAACCCATAGTAGATCTAATTACCTTTGGATTATAAATATCAACGCATCCCTTTAGAAGTATGATAGCATCTACACCAGCACTATCGGCAGTTCTTATTATAGTTCCCATATTGCCAGGGTCTTGTATCCTATCTAAAATTAAAACAAACTTATTATCTTTACTTATATTATTTACCAAATCTCTCTCTTTATACTTTAATACGCCTAAAATTCCCTGTGTATTTTCTGTGTCTACCATTTCTAAGAAGATTTTATTAGTAGTTTTGTATATTCTTATGCCTTTGTTTTCTAATAAAGTTAAAAACGATTTATGCTCTTGTTTCTTTTCAAAGTCTTCATTTATAAAAACATATTCTAAATGGGCATCACATTCTAATGCTAGAGTCAAAATTCTATATCCTTCGATTATAAATTTCTTCTCTTTATTTCTACCTTTAGTTTTTAGTAGAGGCTTTGTATATTTGACCTTGTCGTTATCTTTACTCTTTATAAAATTAATCATTAGACCTCCTAATTAAATTTCTTGATTTGAAATTATATCGTTTATCTTTTCTATATTTCCTATAATAACTAAAATGTTTTCTTCCTCCATTTTATACTTTGGAGAAGGCATTACCTTTAGACCACTCTTTGTTTTTACAGCTAGTACTGTAATATCGTATTTTGCTCTTAAATTTAATTCGATGATTGTCTTACCAACCCAGCTTTGAGGAGTTACAATCTCCATAATAGAATACTCTGGATCTAAATTAATTTGATCTAAAATATTTTCTGATGCTAGACTATAGGCAAGTCTAACTCCCATATCTCTCTCTGGAAAAACTACTTTGTCTGCTCCGATTTTATATAAAACCTTTGCTTGTAACTCATCCTTAGCCTTACATACTATTTTAGGTACACCTAGCTCCTTCGCCATAATTGTTGCCATAATAGAAGCTCTTATATCTGAACTAATTGCAACTATTGCCACATCAAAATTTCCTAATCCGATGCTCTTTAAATCTCTTTCATCTGTAACATCTAATATTGCTGCATGTGTTACTTTTTCAGCTATATCATCAATTGCATCTTCACTTTTATCTATAACCATTACTTCATTTCCAAATTCACACATTTTTGTAGCTACAGATGAACCAAATCTACCACATCCGATTACAATATATTGTTTGCCTTTACTACTATTACTATAAAATGTTTTTTTCATAATCTATACCTCTTATCTATTATTAACCTACTATTATTTTTCCATTTGGTCGTTTTATATTTCTATCCTTTTTAGCTATATTTATTGATAAAATAGCTGTAAATATAGTCAGAGAACCTACTCTTCCTAAGAACATCAAAATCATTATTATAAACTTTCCTATAATATTTAAATTAGGACTTCCTCCTATGCTAAGCCCTACTGTTGCATATGCTGATGTAACCTCAAACGCACACTCTAAAATAGAAAATTGTGGATTTGTTAAAGATAGAGCCAATGTCCCAACTATAACTATAGATATAGCCATAAAGAATATAACCATTGATTTTCTAATAGTTTCAGTACTTATACTTCTTTCAAAAATTTGTATCTGGTCCTTTCCAAATAAGAAATCCTTAACAGTTAAAAATAATACAGCTATTGTAGTCGTCTTTATACCTCCACCAGTAGATGCTGGTGAAGCCCCGATAAACATAAATATTATCATTAAAAATATAGTTGATTCCTTTGTTAAGGATAAATCTATACTATTAAATCCAGCTGTTCTAAGTGTTGTAGATTGGAATGCTGAAGAAAGAAGCTTCCCTTTCATATTCATATTGCCTAGAGTATCTGGATTGTTATATTCTACAGCAAATACAAATACAAATCCTATCAATAAAAGTATCGCTGTGGATGCAATTACAAGCTTTGAATGTGCATTTAATTTAGAAATTCTTTTATTTTTCAAAAAATCTAGTATAACAGGATATCCTATCCCTCCAAGTATTATCAATAAAGATATAACTATCATCGCAAAAATATTGTCGTATAAAGATGTCAATGATGAAAATTGTCCACTTATAGATCCCATCAAATCAAATCCTGCATTACAAAACGCAGAAATTGAGTGGAACATTCCATACATCAACCCCTTTACAGGTCCAAGCTTAGGAATAAAATTTATAGATAGCAAAATTCCACCGACAGCTTCAATAGTAAAAACCATAAAAATTATCTGTCTTGTCAGATTTACAATTCCAGATAAATCAAATTGATTTAGAGATTCTTGTATTATTAGTCTTTCCTTTAAATTGATTTTCTTTCCTCTAATTAAAGATATCATTGTGGCTATTGTCATAAATCCCAAGCCGCCAATTTGGATTAACGATATTATCACAACCTTACCCAATAAGCTCCAATGCACAGATGTATCAAATACAACCAATCCTGTAACACATACTGCAGATGTCGCAGTAAAAAGTGAATCTATAAAATTAGTACTAGAGCCATCAGCACTGCAAACTGGCAGAGATAATACTAATGCTCCAAATAATATTATAAGTAAAAATCCGACCGTTATAATCTGAACTGCACTCCACTTTTGAAGAAACTTAAACATATTTTTATCTATGATTTTCAACGTAAAAATGCCTCCTCTATATTTATTAAAATCAATCATATTATATGATAAATATCGTTTTTTAACAATAATCTTCAAATTTCTTTAAATTTTATTTAATACTAAAAAAGCGAACTCAAATTGAGTCCGCTATTATTTCTTATATAATCAATGTTATGATTAAGCTAATTTAGCTTTAGCTACTTCTACTAATTGAGCAAATCCAGCTGGATCTTGTATAGCCATTTCAGATAACATTTTTCTGTTAACTTCAACACCTGCTAATTTTAATCCATTCATTAATCTTGAATAAGATATTCCATTCATTCTAGCAGCTGCATTTATTCTTTGTATCCAAAGTTTTCTGAAGTCTCTTTTCTTTAATTTTCTTCCTATATATGCATTTTTTAATGCTTTCATTACGAAAGTATTTGCTGGTCTATATAATTTGCTTCTAGATCCTCTGAATCCTTTTGCAAGTTTTAACACTTTTTTATGTTTTTTACGAGCGTTCATTGCGCCTTTAACTCTTGCCATGTTCATGACCTCCTTATGTTTTTTAATTATTTTTTATTTTTGTTTTTTGTACTAACCCGTTCTGATTAGCTATTCTTATTTGTATGGTAATAATTGAGCTACTCTCTTAGCATCTCCTTCACTAACTATAGCTGATTTTCTTAAGTTCATTTTTGTTTTTGGAGATTTTTTAGTTAATATATGACTTTTATAAGCTTTATTTCTTTTTAATTTTCCAGTTCCTGTTTTTCTAAGTCTTTTTGCTGCTCCTCTATGAGTTTTCATTTTTGGCATGATAACTTCCTCCTCTCAGTTAATCGTCATTAAATCTATTTCTTTATTTTGTTTGTTTTTTTGGATCTATAATTACAACCATGTTGTTCCCTTCAAATGCAGGGGCTTTCACTGGTTCACCAAACTCTTTAACTATTTCTATAAATTTAAGCATTACTTCTTTACCAATGTCTTTATGTCCTAATTCTCTACCTCTAAAACGAAGTTCTACTTTTACCTTGTCGCCTTTTTTAAGGAACTTAATAGCATTATTCGCTTTAGTATTCAAGTCATTTGATTCGATACCAGGTCTTAATCTTATTTCCTTAACTGCTATTGTTTTTTGTTTCTTTTTAGCTTCTTTTTCTTTTCTAGTTTGTTCATATTTGTATTTACCATAGTCCATAATTTTACAAACTGGTGGTTTAGCATTAGGAGAAATTTTTACTAAGTCTAAATTTTTTCCATTTGCTATTATTTGAGCTTCTCTGGCAGACATTATTCCAAGTTGTTCTCCAGTTTCAGAGATTATTCTTAATTCTTTATCTCTTATTTGATCATTGATTGATAATTCTTTGCTAATTGTAGGACACCTCCAAATTATTATATTAAATATAAAATAAAAAGCGAATGAATAAATTCATCCGCTATAAGTCATCAAAATTAATATCATTTCCAATAAGGATATGATAGCTTGCTTATATTAACCTTACTAACCTTCGTCGTAAGGTGAGAATGAATTCTTCTTGTTTTATATCTTCTATCTCGTTACCGTATAAATTATATAACTTTTATTAATCTATGTCAACTACTTTTTATTTATTATTTTTATTACAATCTCAATATATAATATGCAACAAGCTTCATTTCTGAAACTATATTTTATTATAACTCATTATCGACGATAATTCACCTGTAAAATATATCCTCTCTTATTTGACTATCTACTTATAATAGATTTTAATTGTAGTATTTCATTTTTTTAGAATAATAAAAGTTGAGCTGGTTATACTTATTTATGACATCTTAGTTTACATAGTTTATTTTTTTATAAAATCATAATAAAACTTTACATCATTGGAAAAAATAAAATAAATCAAAATTCTATTACCTGAGGTGCAAAATATGAACTTACTTAACAATTTTTTTAAAAAACTTAATAACCCAGTTCCCGTTTTTGCTCAAACTAAACTCGAAAAGGAATGCAATACTGATGGCTCAGTAGGCACAAAGTCCAAGACAACATTTAGAGATGTAGCTGGACTTGATGAGATAAAAGAAGAACTCTTCGAAGTTGTAGATTTTATGAAATCACCAGAAAAATACCAAAAAATGGGAGCAAAAATTCCTAAAGGAATCTTATTTTACGGTCCTCCTGGCACTGGTAAAACATTATTGGCATCTGCAGTTGCAGGAGAGACAAATTCATCATTTTTCAACGTCACTGGCTCTGAATTCGTCGAAAAATATGTAGGTGTAGGTGCTAAAAGAGTTAGAACTCTATTCGAAAAAGCTAGAAAGGAAGCTCCAAGTATAATTTTTATAGATGAGATAGATGCCATAGGAGCTAAACGACACTTAGAGAGCAACAACGAAAAGGACCAAACATTAAACCAGCTATTAGTAGAAATGGATGGCTTCAACAAGGACTCTAATGTCATCATAATAGGAGCTACTAATAGACTAGATCTCCTAGATGACGCGCTTTTGAGACCTGGACGATTTGACAGACATGTTCATATAAGCTCTCCAAATGTCCGCACTAGATATGAGATTTTAAAAGTTCATACTAACAACAAACCACTAGATAAATCAGTAGATTTAGATTTATTAGCAAAAAAAACACATGGATTTAACGGCGCACATTTAGCTAATATAGCTAATGAAGCCGCAATATTTGCTGTTAGAGATGACAGTGAGCTTATAACATCTGAACACTTTGATAAAGCCCTTGAGAGAGTTATCGCAGGTGTTGAATCTAAAAGCTCTGTTTTAATTGAAAAAGAAAAGAAAATCGTGTCTTATCACGAGGCTGGACATGCTCTTGTCAGCAATATATTAAACCTCTGTAAAATACAAAAAATATCTATAATACCTAGGGGAGAAGCATTGGGATACGTCCTTCAACTCCCAGACGAAGATAGATATATCTATACAAAAACAGAGCTAATATCAAAAATGCAAATTTTACTAGCTGGTAAAGCAGCAGAAGAATTAATCTTCGACCATCAATCAACTGGAGCTAAAGACGACCTACAAAAAGTCACAGATATAGCAACTAATATGGTCTGTGATTACGGTATGAGTAGACTAGGACTTATAACAATTGATAAAGATGCAAAATCATTTTTATCAAAAGACATCCAAAAAGAAATAAACCATATCGTCAACAGCTGCTATGACAAGACATTAAGTCTTTTAAAAGAAAATATTCACGACTTACATATAGTTTCTAACTTCTTATTTGAAAATGAAACTATGACTTGTGAGGAATTAGAGGATTTAATCAAAAAAGAAGCAGCAAATTAAAATTATACAAAAAAGATATAGCGATGCAGAATTTCCAATCTACATCGCTATATCTTTTTTTATAAATAAGCCACTATTTATTATTTAATTATTTTTGAATTACATTAACTTTGTCTTCAACTTCTTGGCATACCATAGCTATAAATTCATCTAATGCTAAGCTACCCATTTCACCTTTGTCTCTAGATCTAAC
>NZ_JALEXO010000044.1 GCF_022780145.1 Intestinibacter sp. | reverse complement strand
TCTACTTATGTTGCAGCAGCAGCTACAGCAGTACTTCAATTATTACGATTAATTACAATTGCCAACAGAAGAGATGATTAGGCCAAAAATATGGTAATATAATAAGGGAGTGTTGCAGAGTGCGATTATCAAAATTTATTTTGTGACACGCCCTTAATTTGATTAAGGAGAAATTTTTTATGAAATCGAGAAATTTAGCTTATAAGGTTTTATTTGACATTGAAAAAAATCAAAACTACTCAAATATGGCTATAAATAAGCATTTTAAAGATTGTAATCTAGATAGTAGAGATAGAGGCTTTGCGACAGAAATCGTATACGGAGTTGTAGAAAACAAAATTTACCTAGATTATATAATAGATAAATTATCAAAAATAAAGACAAATAAATTAAATACAAAGGTAAAAATACTTCTTAGAATGGGAATTTATCAAATTTTATTTTTAGATAGTGTATCAGATTATGCAGCAGTCAATGAAACTGTAAACCTAGTGAAAAAACTAGACAATAGATCTTCAGGATTTGTAAATGCAGTCCTTAGAAATGTCATAAGACAAAAGGACACTATTGGAGAAGTTAAAATAAAAGATACAGTAGACAATCTATCTACTAAATATTCATACGACAAATGGATAATTAGAAACTGGATAAGCCATTTTGGAAGAGAATTCACAGAGGATTTATTAGAAGCTAATAGCGAAAAACCTAGTATGTATTTGAGAGTAAATACATTAAAGACGACTAGAGATGAATTAATAAAATTACTAGAAGAGCAAGATGTTAACTGTGAAAAGGTACCTTTTTTAGAAGAAGCTGTAAAGGTAAATAACCTTAAAAATATAGAAAACAACGAGCTATACAAAAAAGGATTTTTCACAGTACAGGATGTAAGCTCTATGCTAGTTGCCAAGGTATTAAATCCTAAGGAAGGTAGCGAAGTACTAGATGTATGCAGTGCCCCAGGAGGAAAGACTACTCATATAGCTACACTTATGAACAACACTGGACATGTAGTATCTAGAGATATATATGAGCACAAAATAAAATTAATAAAAAGCTCAGTAAAACGACTTGGACTAAAAAACGTAGATGTAGAATTATTTGATGCGACTAAATTAGACAAAGACAGCGTAGATAAATTCGACTATGTACTTGCAGACGTACCTTGCTCAGGTCTAGGAATAATAAGACGTAAGCCAGAGATTAAGTACAAACAAAAAGAAGAGGTCAAAGACCTTCCTAAACTACAAAAAGATATACTTCAAAATGCTTCCAAGTATGTTAAGGTAGGTGGAACATTAGTCTACAGCACATGTACAGTTCAAGATAACGAAAATATAGAAGTAGTGGAGAGCTTTTTACAAAGCAACAAGAGATTTGAACTCGATAAAATCGAAAATATAAATATAGATTTAGAAAATGAAGAAAAAGGTTATATAAAAATTTATCCAAATGTACACGGCATGGATGGATTTTTTATAGCTAAATTAAAGAGAGTAAGGTAGGTAAAAATATGGAAGATAAAAAAGTAGCCTTGAAAAACTTTACTGAAGAAGAATTAAAAGAATTTATGAAGGAAATAGGTGAAAAGCCATTTAGAGGAAGTCAAGTTTTTTCATGGATATACAAGGGCGCTAAAACCTTCGACGACATGAGAAATATTCCTAAGACTTTGAGAGAAAAATTAGAAAAAGTTTCTTATATAGGTAACCTAGAAACTGAATTGGTGTTAAAATCTAAAGTAGATAAAACTAAAAAGTATTTATTTTTATTAAATGATGGTAATATAATAGAATCAGTAATGATGGAATATGAAGACAGAGTTACAGCATGCATATCTAATCAAGTGGGATGTAGAATGGGATGCAAATTCTGTGCATCTACTATGGATGGACTTATCAGGAATTTAGAGCCTTGGGAAATTTTAGATCAAATAATGAAAATTCAAGAGGACACAGGAAAGAGAGTTTCTAACTTAGTATTGATGGGAAGTGGAGAACCACTAGATAACTTTGAAAACACTAAGCAATTTCTAAAAATTGTAAACGAGAAAAATGGTCTAAACATAGGATATAGACATATAACTCTTTCGACTTGTGGTCTAATACCGAAGATGTATGAATTAGCAGATTTAAATATACCTATTAATTTAGCATTATCTCTACATTCTCCTTTTGACGATAAGAGAGCTGAAATAATGCCAGTCGCCAAAAAATATAAAGTAAAAGATTTGATAAAGGCATGTCAAAACTATATAGACAAAACTAATAGAAGAGTAACTTTTGAATACTCTTTGATAAAAGGAGTAAATGATTCTAAGGTTGAATCTGATGAGCTAAGTAGACTTTTAAAAGGAATGCTATGTCATGTAAATTTAATTCCTATAAATAAAGTCGAAGAAAGGGATTTTGAAAGACCAGACAAAACTTATATTTACAAGTTTAGAGATGCCTTAGAAAAAAATAATATACCAACTACTGTAAGAATTTCCATGGGATCTGATATAGGAGGAGCTTGTGGACAATTGAGAAGGAAGCACAAGTAGAAAAAGGGGGTAACAATATGATTTTTAGTTTGGCGTCGGATATAGGCAAGGTTAGAAAAAACAACGAAGATTTTATAGATGCTAAAATCATATGTAAAGATGATAATACAAAAATAGGGATATTTGCTTTAGCTGATGGAATGGGTGGCCACAATAAAGGTGAAGTGGCTAGTTTAATGGCAGTAAATAGTATAATAGATTTTTTATCTCAAAATTTATCTCAATCAGGAAGTATAAAAATAGATTATTTCGATGATGTTATAAAACAAGCGTACAACTATGCTAATTGCAAAATATATGAAAAATCTAAAGAGGATGAAACCTTTTATGGAATGGGAACAACTTTAGTTACTGTAGTCATCTACAATGACGATATGTACATTGCAAATGTTGGAGATAGCAGATGCTATATACTTAGAGAAGATGATTTAAGACGTATAACTACAGATCATTCTGTAGTAGAGGATTTAGTCAAAATGCATATTATATCTGAAGAAGAAGCAATGACACATCCTATAAGAAATCATATAACTAGAGCCATGGGTACAGATGAGATGGTTATAGTAGATATATTTAGAGAAAAATTGCAACCAAACGATAAAATTTTATTAGCTACTGATGGACTTACAGGATATGTTGTAGATGATAAAATAAAAGAGCTTTTATCAAGTGACGACGATTTAGATAAAGTAGCACAAAATTTAATAGATTTTGCGAATGAAACTTCAGGAAAAGATAACGTATCTGTAATAGTAATTGAAAAGAGTTAGGATGGTGAGAGTGTGGAAGAAACAATTTTAGGTAATAGATATCAAATTATTAGAAAAATAGGCGATGGAGGGATGGCTTTTGTCTATCAAGCTAAAGATAAGCTTTTAAATAGAATTGTGGCTGTCAAGGTTTTAAGACCGGAATTTGCAGATGATGCAGAATTTTTAGCTAAATTTAAAAGAGAAGCAGAAGCTGTTGCAAATATAACACATCCTAATATAGTAAATGTTTACGATGTAGGTCAAGAAGATAAGGTCCATTATATAGTAATGGAGTATGTAGATGGGCAAAATTTAAAGGAAATAATAAAAAATGAAGGAGTTTTAGATGAATACACAGCCCTTGATATAACTAAGCAAATAGCTCAGGCTTTAAGTGCTGCACATAAAAAGGGAGTTATTCACAGAGATATAAAGCCACATAATATATTGATATCTAATGAAGGTAGACAGGTTAAGGTTGCTGATTTTGGTATAGCTAAGGCTGTTTCAAATTCAACAATTACGAATATAGGAAGTATAATAGGTTCTGTGCATTATTTTTCTCCAGAACAAGCTAAAGGACAACCGGTAGCAAAAAATGCTGACTTATATTCACTAGGTATAGTGTTATACGAGATGATAATAGGTAGAGTTCCATTTAGAGGAGATAGCCCTATATCTATAGCGCTTCAACATATAAACGAAGATATTGAGTTTACACAAGAGGAAAAGACTAAAATACCTCACAGCGTGAGAACTTTAATCAGTAAATTAACTGAAAAGTCTCCAGAAGACAGATATCAAAGCGCAGAAGAAGTAATAGAGGATATAGAATACATAGAAAAAAATATAGACTTAGATTTTATAAAAGAGTACGATAATTACGTGACTCAAAAGATAGACCAAGACAAATTGCTTGCAAAATCTAAGAATTATCATCCAAGTAAAAATAAAAATTATTATGAAGAAAATCTAGAAGACTATGAAGAAGAATATGACGAGGACGACGATGACTACTACGAAGAAGAAAGACCTAGAAAAAAATCTAGTAAACACAATAAAAATAGCACAAAGAAAAAAAGCAAAAAGAAAAAATCTAATAAAAAAGTAGTAATCGGTTTACTAGCTTTAGTTGCAGTTGTAGGTGTTTTATTCGTAGGGGCATCAGCACTTAAGGGATTGGTTGGATCTTCAGGAATTAACAATCAAGATCAAGTTGAACCATTTGATGTTCCTAATTTTGTAGGATTATCCATAGATGATGCTAATAAACAGGCGAGTGAATTAGGCATTAATTTACAACAATCAGAAGAATACAGTGCAGATGTTGAAAAGGGTCGTATAATATCACAATCTCCACAAACTGGTCAAGTAGAACCTGGAGATACTATAAATGTAGTTGTGAGCTTAGGTGGAAAAGAAGCTACTGTTCCAAACTGTATAGGATTTACGTATGAAAAAGCTAAAAAACTTATAGAACAAAATAATTTAAAAGTAGGTTCTAGAAGCTATCAATATAGTGAATCTTACGAGGAAGGTGTTGTAATAACACAAAGTCCAGTATCAGGAGCGAGTGGAGTTCTTGAAAACACAAAAATTGATTTAGTTATAAGTAAAGGTAAAAAGCCTAAAGATAATAGTGCAACCGACGATAATGACAATAATAATACGAACAACAACAATAACAATAATAACAATAATCAAGATAAGCCAGACACTCCAGATGAACCAGATAATCCAGATGAACCAGATAATCCAGATACTCCAGATACTCCGGATGAACCAGATACCCCAGAGGATCCAGATAGCAATACTGGTCAAAGTTCTGGAGTAAGCGATTGAGTTATAGACAAGATTAATTATATAGAATATGAATAAATTTAATTTAGAAAATTGATAAATATTTAGGAGGGCTTTAATGATAGACGGTAGGATAATAAAAGGTATTGGAGGTTTTTACTACGTAGAAACAAAAAATGGTCTTTATGAATGTAGGGCTAGAGGTATTTTTAGAAAAAATAAAATAACTCCTCTAGTTGGAGACCGCGTAAAAATTAGTATAGTAGATGAAGAAAATAAAAAGGGTGTAGTAGAGGAAATACAAAAGAGAGAGACAGAGCTTGTTAGACCTCCTATTGCAAATGTAAATAAGGCATTGATAGTCTTTGCTGTTAAAAATCCAACACCTCATTTATCTTTATTAGATAGATTTATATATCTAGCAGAGAGAGAAAATCTAGAAATTGTAATAGTACTTACAAAAATAGATTTAGACGACGACAATACTTTTGAAAAAATAAAAAATATCTACGAGCCTTGTGGATATAAAGTAATAGGCGTTAGTAATTTTGAAAAAATAAATATAGATAAAGTAAAAGAAGAGCTTAAAGACAATACTGTGGTATTTGCAGGTCCATCAGGAGTGGGGAAATCAAGCCTACTAAATGAGATAGACAGCAATTTCAAATTAAAAACAGGTGATGTAAGTGACAAAATAAAAAGAGGTAGACATACAACTAGACATGCAGAATTATTTGAACTTGAATTTGGAGGGCTTGTTGCAGATACACCTGGATTTAGCTCTTTGACACTCGACGATATAGATGATATAGAATTAAAGGAATATTTTATCGAATTTGAAGAGTACGACGGCTGTAAATTTGGCTCAAAATGTATTCATGAAAATGAGCCAAATTGCGCAGTTAAAGAAGCAGTTGAAAATGGAGAAATTCCAAAAGAAAGATATGAAAGCTATATACAATTATTAAATGAAATAAGACAAGGGAAAAGGAGATATTAAAAAATGGTTAAATTAGCACCTTCAATTTTATCAGCAGATTTCGCAAGATTATTAGAAGACGTAAAAAAAGTAGAAAAAGCAGGATGTGAATATTTACACATAGATGTAATGGATGGACATTTTGTACCAAATATTACACTAGGACCAGGAATAGTAAAATCACTTAGAAAAGATGTAGATATGGTGTTTGATGCTCATCTTATGATAGAAAATCCAGACAACTATATAAAACAATTTGTAGATGCTGGATGTGATATAATAGTAGTCCATCAAGAAGCATGTAGACATTTACATAGAACTATCCAAAATATAAAATCACATGGAATAAAGGCTGGTGTGGCACTAAATCCTGCAACTCCAATAGACACTATAAAATACGTATTACAAGACGTGGATATGGTACTTTTGATGTCTGTAAACCCAGGATTTGGTGGACAATCGTATATACCTGTAGTAACTGAAAAAATAAAAGAATTAAAATCTTTAATAGATGAAATGGGACTTGATATAGACATCGAAGTCGATGGTGGAGTAAAACCATCAAATATATCTGAAGTAGTAAATGCTGGTGCTAATGTCATAGTGGCAGGTTCAGCTATATTTAATACTGATGACATAGATGAAGCTGTAAAATCACTTAGAGAAAATGCTAGTAAGTAAGGTGATTTTAACATGAAAGTTTGTATAGTACTAAATGGAACTGTAAATAATTATAAGTTGACAAAAGAAATAATTGAGAGAGAAAACTACGATTATATTATAGGCGCAGATGGAGGCTGTAATCACTTAAATAATATGGGAATTTTGCCTAATTATGTAATAGGTGATTTAGATTCTATTGACGAACCGCTTATAAAGCATTACGAAGCTCATGATATAATATTCAAGAAGTTCCCTACTCATAAGGATCAGACAGATTCAGAAATATGCGTTCATCTAGCTAAGAGTTTAGATGCTACACAGATAGATTTTATAGGAGCTTTAGGTGGGCGTATGGATCATGCTCTTGCAAATATAGGTTTTATGTACCATGTTTATGAGATGGGAATAGAACCTAGAATATTGACTAGTGAAGAGGAAATTTTTATAGTACACAATGGTAAAAAAACTATAAAAGGTAGAAGAGGAGATACTATTTCTATAGTAGCACTTAAAAAAGATGCATTAGGAGTTACTTTAGAAAAGTTGGAATACCCTCTAGATAATGCGAGGGTAACTTATTTATCACCTCTAGGGATTTCAAATGTGATGCTAGAAGATGAATGTACAATAACTGTTGAAGATGGTTATTTACTTGTTATTAGAAATTTA